>NZ_JBHWUU010000036.1:0-82785 GCF_042737375.1 Streptomyces sp. NPDC060000 | reverse complement strand
CATCCGCCCGCACCCCCGCCCGCTCCAGCAGCCGGAACAGCGCCACCTCGAACACGAACAGCGCCGCCTGCGTATACACCGTCCGGTCCAGCAGACCACCCTCCGGATCACCGCCCGGATCACCGTGCGGATCACCGTGCGGGCCGCCCTCGCCGAACATCACCTCCCGCACCGGACGCTCCAGCAGGGCGTCCAGCAGCGCACAGGACTCGTCCACCGACCGCGCGAACACCGGGAAACCCTCATACAACTCCCGGCCCATACCAGGACGTTGGGCACCCTGGCCGGAGAACAGCACCGCGGTCTTGGTGGTCTGGCGGGCCTGTGCGTGGACGAGGCTGTGGTGGGTGTGTCCCTGTGCCAGGGCGGTCAGGGGCGTGAGCAGGTCCTGCGCGGTGGTGCCCCAGATGACGGCCCGGTGTTCGAGGTGGGCGCGTCCTGCGGCCAGTGTGGCGGCGACCGCGGCCGGTTCGAGGCCGGGCCGTGCCGCAACATACCCGGCCAGCCGGCCCGCCTGGGCCCGCAGCGCCGCCTCGGTCCGCCCGGACACCACCCACGGCACCGGGCCGGGCCGCTCCTGGGGCCGCTCCTGCCCCGCTTCGGCTTCCGGTACGGGTGCCTGTTCCAGGATGACGTGGGCGTTGGTGCCGCTGATCCCGAACGAGGACACCGCCGCCCGCCGCGGCCGCTCACCCCGCGGCCACGGCCGCGCCTCGGTCAGCAGCTCCACCGCACCCGAGGACCAGTCGACCTTCGACGACGGCGCGTCCACATGCAGCGTCTTCGGCAGCACCTCGTGCCGCAGCGCCTGCACCATCTTGATGATGCCGCCCACCCCCGCCGCCGCCTGCGCGTGGCCGATGTTCGACTTCAGCGACCCCAGCCACAGGGGTGCTTCGGCGCTGTGCTGCCGGCCGTAGGTGTCCAGGAGTGCCTGGGCCTCGATCGGGTCGCCGAGGGCGGTGCCGGTGCCGTGCGCCTCAACCGCGTCCACGTCGGCGCCCGACACACCCGCGTCCGCCCATGCCTGGCGGATCACCCGCTGCTGGGAGGGGCCGTTCGGGGCGGTCAGGCCGTTGCTGGCGCCGTCCTGGTTGACCGCCGTGCCGCGGACCACGGCCAGCACGCGGTGTCCGTCGCGCTGTGCGTCCGAGAGGCGCTGAAGGACGAGGACGCCTGCGCCCTCGGCCCAGCCGGTGCCGTCGGCGGCCTCGGCGAAGGCCTTGCAGCGGCCGTCGGGGGCGAGGCCGCGCTGGCGGCTGAACTCGATCAGTGTCCTGGGTGTGCTCATCACGGTCACGCCGCCGGCGAGTGCCCGGTCGCATTCGCCGCGGCGCAGGGACTGCACGGCCAGGTGCAGGGCGACCAGCGACGAGGAGCAGGCGGTGTCCACCGTCACGGCGGGGCCCTCGAGGCCGAGGGTGTAGGAGACGCGGCCGGAGATGACGCTGGCGCTGGTGCCGACTCCGAGGAAGCCCTCGATGTCGGGGGTGGCGGCGTTCAGGCCGGCCGCGTAGTCGGGGGCCATCGAGCCGACGTAGACGCCGGTGCCCTCGCCGCGCAGGGAGGAGGGGTCCAGGCCGGCCGATTCCAGGGCCTCCCAGGACGTCTCCAGGAGCAGCCGCTGCTGGGGGTCCATGGCGAGCGCCTCGCGCGGGGAGATCCCGAAGAAGGCGGCGTCGAAGTCGGCGGCCGTGTGCAGGAAGCCGCCCGCGGCGGCGTAGAAGCTGCCCGGGCGCCGGCCTTCGGGGTCGTAGCGGTGTTCCAGGTCCCAGCCGCGGTCGGCCGGCATCGGGCCCAGCGCCTCGGCGCCGGCGGCCACCAGGTCCCACAGGGCGTCGGGAGAGTCGGTGCCGCCCGGGAAGCGGCAGCTCATGCCGACGATGGCGATCGGCTCGGACAGCTCGCGCGGCGCGGGCAATACGGCAGGTGCGGGCGGGGCGGGGTCGGGGTCCGCCCGGCCCAGGAGTTCGCTTTCCAGCATGCCCGCCACCGCGTCGACCGTGGGGTGGTCGAAGAGGAGCGTCGCGGGCAGCCGCAGGCCGGTGACGGCGTTGAGGCGGTTGCGCAGATCCACCGACATCAGGGAGTCGAAGCCCATCTCCTTGAACGCGCGGGCCGCCTCGACCCGGTCGGCCGCGCCGTGGCCCAGGGTGACGGCGGTGTGCAGCCGGGTCAGTTCGACGAGTTCCTCGCGCCGCTCGCCGGGCGCGAGTGCGGCCAGCCGTTCGCGCAGTCCTGCGGGCGCCGTGCCGGCGGAGGACTGCGCGGCGCGGCGGACGGGGGTGCGCACCAGGCTGCGCAGTACCGGCGGTACGCCTGCGGTCGCGGCGCCGGCCGTGAGCGCCGGGAGGTCCAGTGCGACGGGCAGGAGCAGGGCGCGGTCGGCCGGGCAGGCGGTGTCGAACAGGTGAAGGCCTTCGTCGGTGGCGAGCGGCACGATGCCGCCGCGGCGCATCCGGCTCAGGTCGGCGTCGCCCAGGTGGGTGCTCATCGCGCTGCCTTCGGCCCACAGGCCCCAGGCCAGTGAGACGGCGGGCAGGCCGGCCGCGCGCCGGTGTTCGGCCAGCGCGTCGAGGAAGGAGTTCGCGGCCGCGTAGTTGCCCTGTCCGGCGTTGCCCAGGGTGGCGGCGGCCGACGAGAAGAGGATGAAGGCGGCCAGGTCGGTGTCGCGGGTCAGTTCGTGCAGGTTCCAGGCGGCGTCGGCCTTGGGCCGCAGCACGGTGTCGAGGCGGTCGGGGGTGAGCGAGGTGAGCAGGGCGTCGTCCACGACGCCCGCGGCGTGCACCACGGCCGTCAGGGGGTGTGCGGCGGGAATCGTCTGCAGGGCCGCGGCGAGCGCGTCGCGGTCGGCGGCGTCGCAGGCGACGGCGCGGACGTCGGCGCCCGCGTGGTGAAGGTCGCCGGCCAGGGCGCGGGCGGTGGCCGAGTCCGGTCCGCTGCGGCTGGTCAGCAGCAGGTGGCGTACGCCGTGTTCGGCGACCAGGTGGCGGGCGAGCAGGGCGCCCAGCGTTCCGGTGCCTCCGGTGATCAGTACGGTGCCCTGGGGGTCGAGTCCCAGATCCCGCTGCCCGGCCGGGGTCCGGGCCCGGGTCAGGCGGGGTACGGTGAGCCGGCCCTGGTGGAGGCGGAAGTCCGTCAGGTCACCGGCCAGGGCGGCGGCCAGGGCGGCGCGGGAGGCGTCGTGGCCGTCGTACTCGGCGAGGGTGAAACGGCCGGGGTGCTCGGACTGCGCGCTGCGCACCAGGCCGCGTACCGCGGCGTGGGACAGATCGTGCGGTGCCGTCAGGACGACGAGGCGGGATGCGGTCAGGCGTTCGTCGGCGAGCCATCCCTGCAGCAGGCCCAGGACATGGGCGGTCGCCGTCCGGGTCGCGGCGAGCGGGTCCGGGCCGGCCGCCGGGACGCCCGCCACGACGAGGCCGGGCACCTCGGTGTCCAGCGCGGCGGTGAACGCGGCGAGGCCGGCGTGGGCGGTGGCGCCGGTGAGGCCGTCCACCGGCTCGCCGAGCACCGCCCACCGGCTCGGATCCGCGGTGGTGGCGGGCAGCGCCGCCGCGTGCTGGTCGAGCTGGAACAGGGCGTGCGGGCGGCGGGCCGGCCGGGCCGCCTCGAGCGGGCGCAGCGTCAGGCGGTCGGCGCTCAGGACGGGCCGGCCCTCGCCGTCCACGGCGAGCACCGAGACGCTGTCGGCGCCCGCCGGTGCCAGGTGGACGCGCAGGGTCCGCGCGCCGGCCGAGTGCAGCGTGAGCCCGCTGAAGGTGAACGGCAGCCGGGTGCGGCTCCCGTCGAGGAGCAGGGCGTGCAGTGCGGCGTCGCTCAGGGCCGGGTGCAGGGCGTACTGCGCTTCGCCCGCGGGGGCGTCGGCGTCCTGCGGCAGGGTGACTTCGGCGAACAGTTCACCGCCGCGCCGCCAGGCGGCGGACAGTCCCCGGAACGCCGGCCCGTAGCCGTGGCCGAGCTGCTCGGCCCGCTCGTAGAAGCCGCTCAGGTCGACCGGGCGGGCGCCGGCGGGCGGCCACTGCCGCACCGCCGCCGTGGCGGGGGCGGGCGCTGTCACGGGGGTGAGGAGCCCGCTGGCGTGCCGGGTCCAGGGTGCTTCGCCGGGCCGGGAGTGCACGCTCAGTTCGCGTCGGCCGTCCTCGCCCGGCGCGCCGACCGCTATCTGCACCTGTACGGCGGCGTCGTCCGGCAGCAGCAGCGGCTCGTGCAGGGTCAGTTCGTCGATGCGGTCGCAGCCCACGGCGCGGCCCGCGCACAGCGCCAGTTCCACGAACGCGGTGCCGGGCAGCAGGGCGGTGTCTGCCACGGCGTGCTGGGCCAGCCAGCCGGTCGCGGCGAGCCGGCCGGTGAGGAGCGTGCCGCCGTCGGCTGCGAGTTCGACCACCGCGCTCAGCAGCGGGTGGCCCGCGGCGGCGATGCCCAGCTGTGCGGGGTCGGCGCCGCTGTCGCGTTCCTCGAGCCAGTAGTGCTCGCGCTGGAAGGGGTAGGTCGGCAGGTCCAGCGGCGTGCCGGTGGAGGGCCACCGCACCTGGGCGCCGTGGGTGAAGGCCTGGGCCAGCGACTGCTGGAAGCGGTCGGGTCCGCCGTGGTCGCGGCGCAGGGAGCCCACGGCCGCGGCGGTGTGCGGGGTGTCGTCGGCGGTGTCCTGGACGGCCGCCGTCAGGACGGGGTGGGGGCTGCACTCGATGAAGACGCGGTGCCCGGCGTCCAGGAGGGCGCGCACGGCCGGCTCGAAGCGGACGGTGCGGCGCAGGTTGCGGTACCAGTAGTCGGCGCCGAACCCTCCGCCGCCGCCGGTGCCGGTGCTGTCAGTGCCGGTGCTGTCAGTGCCGGTGCCGGTGTCGGTGCCGGTGCCGGTGTCGGTGCCGGTGTCGACCGTCGAGTGGAACGGCACCTGGGCCGGGCGGGGGCGGATGGGTGCCAGTACCTGGAGCAGGTCCTCGCGCAGGGTCTCCATCTGCGCGGAGTGGGAGGCGTAGTCCACCGCGACACGGCGGGCGGAGATGTGGTCGGCGGCGCAGGCGTCGAGGAGTTCCTGCAGGGCGCCGGCGGCGCCGGCCACCACCACGGACGCGGGTCCGTTGAGCGCCGCGACGGACAGCGCGCCGTCCCAGCGGGCGATCAGCTCCCGTACGCGGTCGGCGGGCAGGGAGAGGGAGGCCATGCCGCCGTCGCCGGCGATCCGGGCGATCGCCCGGCTGCGCAGCGCGGCCACGCGCGCCGCGTCCTCCAGGGAGAGGATCCCGGCCACGCAGGCGGCGGCGATCTCACCCTGGGAGTGGCCCACCACGGCCGCCGGCCGCACGCCGCAGGACTCCCACAGCCGGGCCAGCGAGACCATGACGGCGAACAGGGCGGGCTGCACCACGTCGACCCGCTCGAGTGAGGCGGCGCCCGGCGCGCCGCGCACCACCGCGTGCAGGTCGAAGTCCACATGGGGCTCCAGGGCCCGCGCGCACTGCGCCATCCGCTCGGCGAACACCGGGGAGGAGTCCAGCAGCGCGGCGGCCATGCCCACCCACTGCGAGCCCTGGCCGGGGAAGACGAACACCGGCCGCGGGTCGTCGGCGGCGACGCCGCGGACCACCTGCGCGTGCTCGCGCCCCTCGGCCAGGGCCCGCAGCGCGTCGAGGTCGCCCGCCGGGACGACGCCGCGGTGGGCGAAGGCCGTGCGTGAGCCGGTCAGGGAGAGCCCGACGTCGACCGGGTCGAGCCCGCTCACGTGCGGGAGCAGCTGTGCGGCCTGCGCCCGCAGCGCCGCCTCGGTCCGCCCGGACACCACCCACGGCACCGGGCCGGGCCGCTCCTGGGGCCGCTCCTGCCCCGCTTCGGCTTCCGGTACGGGTGCCTGTTCCAGGATGACGTGGGCGTTGGTGCCGCTGATCCCGAACGAGGACACCGCCGCCCGCCGCGGCCGCTCACCCCGCGGCCACGGCCGCGCCTCGGTCAGCAGCTCCACCGCACCCGAGGACCAGTCGACCTTCGACGACGGCGCGTCCACGTGCAGTGTCTTCGGCAGCACCTCGTGGCGCAGGGCCTGCACCATCTTGATGATGCCGCCCACCCCGGCGGCCGCCTGGGCGTGGCCGATGTTCGACTTCAGCGACCCCAGCCAGAGCGGGCGCTGGGTGTCGCGGCCCTGTCCGTAGGTGTCCAGGAGTGCCTGGGCCTCGATCGGGTCGCCGAGGGCGGTGCCGGTGCCGTGCGCCTCAACCGCGTCCACGTCGGCGCCGGAGATCCCGGCGTCGGCCCAGGCCTGGCGGATCACCCGCTGCTGGGAGGGGCCGTTCGGGGCGGTCAGGCCGTTGCTGGCGCCGTCCTGGTTGACCGCCGTGCCGCGTACCACGGCGAGGACCCGGTGCCCCGCGCGCTGTGCGTCCGAGAGGCGCTGAAGGACGAGGACGCCTGCGCCCTCGGCCCAGCCGGTGCCGTCGGCGGCCTCCGCGAAGGCCTTGCAGCGGCCGTCCGCGGCGAGGCCCCGCTGGCGGCTGAACTCCAGGAACATGCCGGGGCCGGCCATCACGGTCGCGCCGGCGGCCAGCGCCCGGTCGCATTCGCCGCGGCGCAGCGACTGCACCGCCAGGTGCAGGGCGACCAGCGACGAGGAGCAGGCGGTGTCCACCGACACGGCCGGGCCCTCGAGGCCGAGGGTGTAGGAGATGCGGCCGGAGGCGACGCTGGAGTGCTTGCCGGTGAGCAGGTGTCCTTCGAAGCCGGCGGGGGCGCGGTGCAGCGGGCCGGCGTAGTCCTGGGCGAAGGCGCCCACGAACACGCCGGTCAGGCTGCCGCGCAGGGAGTCGGGCAGGATGCCGGCGCCTTCGAGTGCCTCCCAGGACGTCTCCAGGAGCAGCCGCTGCTGGGGGTCCATGGCGAGCGCCTCGCGCGGGGAGATCCCGAAGAAGGCGGCGTCGAAGTCGGCGGCGGTGTGCAGGAACCCGCCGTGCCTGCTGTAGGTCGTGCCCTGCCGGTCGGGGTCCGGGTCGTAGAGGCCTTCCAGGTCCCAGCCGCGGTCGGCGGGGAACTCTCCGACGGCGTCGCGGCCGTGCGCCACCAGTTCCCACAGGGCGTCGGGGGTGTGCGCCCCGCCGGGGAAGCGGCAGGCCATGCCGACGATCGCGACCGGCTCGGGGTGTTCCAGCGCGTGCAGCCGCTCGCGGGTCTTTTGCAGATCGACGGTGACGCGCCGCAGGTACTCGACCAGTTGCTGCTCGTCGTTTGCCACGTGTGCCAACCCCTCGGGAAAATGTTCGGACTCAGCTGAGTTCCTGGTCGATGTAACTGAGCAGCTCGCCGACCGAGGCGCTCTGCAGGCGCTCGGTGTCGCCGCCCTCGCCGCCCTCGCGGTCCTCGCGGCCGGGTGGCGCCATCCGGGCGGCCAGGGCCTTGAGGCGCGCCTCGATCTGGGCCCGCAGTTCCTCGCCGTCGGGCAGGTCGGCCAGCGCCGTCTCCAGCCGCTCCAGTTCCGCAAGTCCCGCGGCGGGCGGCGCGGCGGGCGCGAGCCGGCCTTGCAGGAGCGCCGCGACGCGGGCGGGGGTCGGGTGGTCGAAGAGCAGCGCGGGTGAAAGCCGCAGGCCCGTCGCCGCGATCAGCCGGTTGCGCAGTTCGACGGAGGTGAGGGAGTCGTAGCCCAGGTCCCGGAAGGGCGCGTTGACGTCGATGCCAGCCGCGCCCGCGCGTCCCAGGACCGCGGCGGTGTGTTCACGCACCAGGTCCAGGACGGTCCGGTCGCGTTCGGCCCCGGACAGTGCGGCGAGTTGCCGTCGCAGGTCCGGTGCGGCGGCGCTCTGGCGCGGTGCGCTCACCGGCACCAGGGAACGCAGGACGGCGGGCGCGCGGTCCCCCTGGGCGCGGATCGCGGCCAGGTCCCAGGGGGTCGCCACCAGGCAGGGCTCGTCCAGGGCGAGGGCCGCGTCCAGGAGCGCGAGCCCGTCCGGGGTGCTCAGCGGTACCAGGCCCGAGCGTTTCATCCGGGCCCGGTCGGCCTGGCCCAGTGCCGAGCCGCCCATGCCGTCCTCGCTCTGCCACCAGCCCCAGGCCAGGGACAGCGCCGCCAGTCCGCGCTCGCGCCGGTGCTGGGCGAGCGCGTCGAGATAGGCGTTCGCGGCGGCGTAGTTGGCCTGGCCCGGGCCGCCGAGGGTGCCCATCACCGAGGAGAACAGCACGAAGGCGCTCAGGTCCTGGTCCTGGGTGAGTTCGTGCAGGTTGCGGGCGGCCACTGCCTTGGAGCGCAGGACCCGCTCCAGGCGCTCCTGGCTCAGGTCGGCGATGATCCCGTCGTCCAGGACGCCTGCCGCGTGCACGACGGCCGTCAGCGCGACGCCGTCGAGGAGGGCGGCCAGGGCGTCGCGGTCGGCGACGTCGCAGGCCACCAGGTCCACGTCGGCGCCCAGTTCGCTCAGTTCCGCGACGAACTCGGCGGCCGCGGGGGCATCGGCGCCCCGCCGGCTGGTCAGCAGCAGCCGGCGCACGCCGTGTTCGGCGACCAGGTGGCGGGCGGTGGCCCGGCCGAGCGCCCCGGTGGCACCCGTGATCAGCACCGTGCCGGCCGCACGGCCGTCCGCACGGCCGGCTGGGTCCGTGCCGGCCGTACGGCTGTCCGCACCTGTGCTGCCGGCTGCGTCCGCGCCGGCCGCGCCTGTGCCGGTCGCACCGCCGGCCGCGTCCGCACTGCCGGCCGGGTCCGTGCCGGCCGTACGGCCGTCCGCGCCTGTGCCGGTCGCGGGGCCGGCCGGGTCTGTGCCGGGGGTGTGGTGCGCGAACGGGGCCGCCGGCATCGTGAGGACCACCTTGCCGATGTGGCGGGCCTGGCTCATGTGCCGGAAGGCGTCCGCGGCGCGCCGTACGTCGAAGACGGTCACCGGCAGGGGGGTGAGCGCGCCCTGTGCGAACAGGGCCATCAGGTCGGTGAGCATCTCGGCGATGCGCTGCGGCGCCACTTCGAGCAGGTCGAACGCCTGGTAGCCGACGCCGGGATGACTCCCGGCGACGGTGTCCGCGTCACGGATGTCGGTCTTGCCCATCTCCACGAAGCGGCCGCCGGGGCCCAGCAGCCGCAGGGAGGCGTCCACGAACTCGCCGGCCAGCGAGTCCAGGACCACGTCCACGCCCGGGGCGAAGCGCTGCTCGAAGTCCAGGGTCCGTGAGGAGGCCAGCTGGTCCCGGCTGAGCCCCAGGGCGTGCAGTGCCTCCCACTTGCCCGGTGAGGCGGTGGCGCGCACCTGGGCGCCCAGGTGCCGGGCGAGCTGGACGGCGGCCATGCCCACCCCGCCCGCGGCGGCGTGGATGAGGATCTTCTCTCCCGCGCGCAGCCCGGCCAGTTCGGTCAGGGCGTGGTAGGCGGTGAGGAAGACCAGGGGGGTCGCGGCGGCCTGCGCGTCGCTCCAGCCGTCGGGGACGGGGGCCAGCATGTGCTGGTCGGCGACCGCGGTGGGGCCGAAGGCGCCGGTGAACATGCCCATCACCCGCTGCCCCGGCCGGATGCCGGTGACCTGCGCGCCGGTGGCGGTGACCACGCCCGCGCCTTCCTGGCCGAGCAGTCCGGCCGGGCCCGGGTACATGCCGAGCGTGCTGAGGACGTCGCGGAAGTTGACGCCCGCGGCGCGCACGGCGATGCGTACCTGGTGGGGGGCGAGCGGGGCGTCGGCCTGCGGACAGGGCAGCAGGGCCAGCGCGTCGAGGGTGCCCTGGCGGAGCGCCGACAGCCGCCAGGCGTGTGTGCCCGCGGGGGGCACCAGGCCGGTGGGGCGGGCCAGGCGCGGTATGCGGGCGGTGCCGTGGCGCAGGGCCAGCTGCGGCTCGCCGGTGGCGGCGGCCGCCGAGAGCACGGCATGGGACTCGGGGGTGGCGTCCGTGTCCACGAGCGTGAAGCGGCCGGGGTGTTCGGACTGCGCGGAGCGCACCAGCCCCCACACGGCGGCCGCGTCGGGGTCGGCCGGCTCGCCGGGCGCCGTGGCGACGGCGCCGCGGGTCACCACCACCAGCCGTGCCTGTTCGCCGGGGGCGGCGGCCAGCCAGTCCTTGACCAGGGCCAGCGCCGCCCGCGCGGATCCCGGGCCGGGGGCGGGCGCGCCCACGGCGATGTCGGCGGGGAAGGCGACCGGTGTGGTCCCGGCGGCTTCCAGTGCGGCCCCCAGCCAGGCGTCGTCGTCGCCGGTGGTGAGCAGGGCCGCCTGTTCCAGCGGGGTGCCGGCAAGGGGCAGCGCGGGCCAGTCGATGCGCGCGAGTGCCTCGTGTGCCGTGCCGCGTACCTGGCCGGCGGTGACGGGGCGCATCACGAGTTCGTCGATCGTGGCGATCGTGCGTCCCTCGCCGAAGAGGGTCACGGCGAGCGAGTGGGGTGCGGTGCGCCGCAGCCGTACGCGGACGGTGTCGGGGCAGGGGGCGTGCTGGGTGACGCCGGTGAAGGAGAACGGCATCAGTGCGCCGCCTGTGCCGGCCGCGAGGTGGGCCACGCCCGCGTGCAGTGCGGCGTCCAGGATCGCGGGGTGCAGGCCCGTCTGCTGGGCCGGTGCCTGCGCGGGCAGCGTCACCTCGGCCCAGACGTCGTCGCCGTGGCTCCAGGCCGCGGTCAGGCCGCGAAAGGCGGGGCCGTAGCCGTAGCCGAGCCGGCCGAGCTGTTCGTACAGGTCGTCTGCCGGTGTGGCCGGCGCGTCGGGCGGCGGCCAGGTGCCGGGCGGTGGGCCGGCAGGGGCGGCGGGGGCGGCGGGGGCGGCCTCCAGCACCGCGTCGGCGTGCCGGGTCCACGGCAGGTCGGCGCGCAGCCGGGAGCACAGGGCCAGCGCCCGGCGGCCGTCCTGCTCGGCGCCCGCCACCAGCTGCACCGTGACCGCCTGGGATGCGGGCAGGGTCAGGGGGGTGTGCACGGTCAGTTCGCCGATGCGGGGGCAGTCCAGGTGCTCGCCGGCGTGCAGGGCGAGGTCGACCATCGCGGCGCCGGGCAGGACCACCGAGCCGTGCACGGCGTGGTCCTTGAGCCAGGGCTGGGTGCGCAGGGAGAGGCTGGCGGTGAAGAGGACCTCCGCGGAGAGCGCGGACTGCACCGCGGCTCCCAGCAGGGGGTGTTCGGCGGGGGTGAGTCCGAGCCCGGTGGCGTCGGCCGCCGGGCGGGCGGGTGCGGAGGTGAGCCAGTAGCGGCTGCGGTGCAGGACGGTGGGCGGGAGGTCCACGCGCCGGGCCCCGGCCAGGTGTGCGGCCCAGTCGACGGCGACGCCGCGGGTGTGGGCGCGTCCCAGTGCCGCGGCCAGGGTCGCGTTCTCGCTGCGCCCGGCGCGCAGGGCGGGGATGAAGCCGGCACCGCCGGTGCCGGTGCCGGTGCCGGTGCCGGTGAGGCAGGCGTCGCCCAGCGCGGACAGCACGCCGTCGGGGCCGACTTCGAGGAAGGTGCGGGCGCCCTGGGCGTGCAGGGTGCGTACCGCGTCGTGGAAGCGGACCGGGGCCCGTACCTGCTCGACCCAGTAGCCGGCGGTGAAGTGTGTCATCGCCCGGCCGGTGACGGTGGAGACGAGCGGGATGCGGGCGGGGGCGTAGTGCAGGGTCTGTGCGAGGGTGCGGAAGTCCTCCAGCATGGCGTCCATGCGCGGTGAGTGGAAGGCGTGGCTGACCCGCAGCCGTTTGGTCCTGCGTCCTTGCCGGCGCAGCTGCCCGGCCAGGGCGTCCACGATGTCGGCGGTGCCGGAGATGACCGTGGCGCGGGGGCCGTTGAGGCCGGCGATGGAGACGTCCTTGTCGTGGCCGGCCAGCAGGGGCAGGACCTCTGCCTCGCTCGCCTCCAGCGCCGCCATCGCGCCGCCGGCGGGCAGGGCCTGCATCAGGGTGCCCCGGGTCGCGGTGAGGGTGCAGGCGTCGGCCAGGGACAGCACGCCCGCGGCGTGCGCGGCGGCGATCTCGCCGACCGAGTGCCCGGTGAGCAGGGCGGGGCGTATCCCCCAGTGGTCGAGGAGGCGGAAGAGGGCCACTTCGGTGGCGAACAGGGCGCTCTGGGTGTAGGCGGTGTCGTCCAGCAGGGGCCGGCCGTCGGGGCCCTGCTCGCCGTCGAAGACGACGTGGTGCAGCGGCCGCTGGAGGTGGGGGTCCAGGTGGGCCCAGGCCTCCTTGAGGGCGTGGGCGAACACGGGGTGGCTGTCGGCCAGTTCGCGTCCCATCGCCACGCGCTGGGCGCCCTGGCCGGTGAAGAGCAGGGCGAGCGGGCCGGCGTTGCGGGCGGTGTCCTGGGCCGGGCCGGGTGCGGGGGTGTCCTGGGCCAGGGTGTGCAGCTGGTCGAGGACGTGCGGGTCGAGGCGGTCGCCGGCGCCGTGCACCAGGACGGCGCGGTGGTCGTGCTGGGTGCGGGTGGTGGCAAGGGAGAGGGCCACGTCGGCGGGGTGCAGCTGCGGCCGGGCGGTGAGGTGTTCGTGCAGGCGCCGGGCCTGGGCGGCCAGTGCCTGGGGGGACTTGCCCGACAGCAGCCAGGGCACGGGCCGCTGCGGCCTGCCCGCGGCGGCGGCGGCGGTGGCGGTGGCGGTGGCGGTGGCAGATGTCTCTTCCGCGGGGGCGGGTGCCTGTTCCACGGGGGCAGATGTCTGTTCCGCGGGGGCGGGTGCCTGTTCCACGATGAGGTGGGCGTTGGTGCCGCTGATGCCGAAGGAGGACACGGCGGCCCGGCGCGGCCTGCCGGTGGCCGGCCAGGCGACCTCTTCGGTGAGCAGTGACATGCGGCCCGAGGACCAGTCGACGTGCGGGGTGGGTTCGTCGATGTGCAGGGTGCGCGGCAGGGTGCCGTGCCGCATGGCCTGCACCATCTTGATGACGCCGCCGACTCCGGCGGCGGCCTGGCTGTGGCCGATGTTCGACTTCAGTGAGCCCAGCAGCAGCGGCTGCTGGGGGGTGTGGCGGCGTCCGTAGGTGGCGAGCAGGGCGTTGGCCTCGATCGGGTCGCCCAGCGAGGTGCCGGTGCCGTGTGCCTCGACGGCGTCGATCTGGTCGGCGCTCAGGCGGGCGGCGGCCAGTGCCTGGCGGATGACGCGTTCCTGGGCGGGGCCGTTGGGTGCGCTCAGGCCGTTGCTGGCGCCGTCCTGGTTGATGGCGCTGCCCCGGATCACGGCGAGCACGGGGTGGCCCAGGCGGGTGGCGTCGGAGAGCCGTTCCAGCAGGAGCATGCCGGCGCCCTCGGCCCATGCGGTGCCGTCGGCGGTGGCGGCGAACGCCTTGCAGCGGCCGTCGGGGGCGAGGCCGCGCTGTCTGCTGAACTCGACGAACATGCCGGGGTTGGCCATCACGGTGACGCCGCCGGCCAGGGCCATCGTGCATTCGCCGTGGCGCAGTGCCTGGGCGGCCAGGTGCAGGGCGACCAGGGAGGAGGAGCAGGCCGTGTCGACGGTCAGGGCGGCGCCGCGCAGGCCGAGGGTGTAGGCCACCCGGCCGGAGGCGACGCTGGGGGTGTTGCCGGTCAGGAGGTAGCCGTCGGCGCCCTCGACCGGTTCGTGCAGACGGGGGCCGTAGTCCTGGGCCATGGCGCCGACGAACACCGCGGTGCGGCTGTCGCGCAGCGAGGCCGGGTCGATGCCGGCGCGTTCGACGGCCTCCCAGGAGGTCTCCAGGAGCAGCCGCTGCTGGGGGTCCATGGCGAGCGCCTCGCGCGGGGAGATGTTGAAGAACTCCGCGTCGAAGCGGTCGGGGTGCTCCAGGAAGCCGCCCTTGGCGAGGTAGGTGCGGGCGGGCCGGTCGGGGTCGGGGTCGTAGAGCTCCTCGAGGTTCCAGCCGCGGTCGGTGGGGAAGTCCCCGATCGCGTCCACGCCCTGGGACACCAGCTGCCACAGGTCCTCGGGGGACTGCACGCCGCCGGGGTAGCGGCAGCTCATCGCCACGATCGCGATCGGGTCGCCGTCGTCGTGCGGGCCGGGTGCGCTCGCCGGGTCCGGGTGGCCGGCGTCCTCCTGCCCGGGGCGGCCCAGGCGGTGGGTGCGGCGCAGGTGGGTGATCAGTGCCTGGGGTGAGGGGTGGTCGTAGACGAGGGAGGCGGGCAGGTCCGTGCCCGTCGCGGCGCGCATCAGGTCGCGGAACTCCACCGCGGTGTGCGAGTCGAATCCCAGGTCCTTGAAGGTGCGGGTGAGATCGACCGAGCCGGGGGCGGCGTGGCCGAGGGCGAGGGCCGCCTGGGTGGCGACCAGGTCGCTCAGGAGCAGGTCCTGTTCGCTGTGGCTCAGGCCGGCGAGCCGGGCGGGCAGCGTGGCGGAGCCGGTGCTCGGGGGCGCGCCGGTGGGCGCGGCGGGGGGCTGCGCAACCGGCGCGCCGGGGGGCCGCCCGGCCGGGGCCGGGGCCGGGGCCGGGGCCGGGGGGCTGGTCCGGGGCAGCGTGTCCAGCCAGTGGCGTTCACGCTGGAAGGCGTAGGTGGGCAGGGCGGTGCGCCGGGGTGTGTGGGCGGTGAGGGCGGGCCGCAGGTCGAGGCGGGCGCCGTGGACGTGGAGGCCGGCCAGCGCGGTGAGGAACGTACGGGCCTCGGGGCGCCCGTGGCGCAGGGCGGGCACGAGGACGGGAGGGTGCCGGGGTGTGGCGCCGGTCAGGTTGTCGCGGACCATCGGCAGCAGGACGGCGTCGGGCCCGAGTTCCAGCCAGCGGGTGACGCCCTGTGCGGTGAGGGTGCGCACTCCGTCGGCGAACCGGACGGCGCCGCGTACGTGGCGTACCCAGTACTGCGGTCGGCTCAGCTGTTCGCCGGCGAGGCCGCCGGTGAGGTTGGACACGAGCGGGATGCGCGGGGTGCGGTAGGTGAGGCTTTCGGCGACGGCGGCGAATTCGCGGAGCATGCCGTCCATGTGCGGTGAGTGGAAGGCGTGGCTGGTGCGCAGTTGTGTGGTGCGCCGGCCGTGTTCACGCCAGTGGCGGGCCACCGCGTGCACGGCGTCGCGGTCGCCGGAGACGACGACGGCGGCGGGGGCGTTGACGGCCGCGACGGCCGCCCGGGCCGCGTGGCCGCTGTCGTCGAGGAAGGCGGCGACCTCGGCCTCGGTGGCCTCGACGGCGGTCATGGCGCCGCCGGCGGGGGCGTCCTGCATGAGGCGGGCGCGGGCCGCGACCAGGGTGCAGGCGTCGGCCAGGTTCCAGACGCCGGCGGCGTACGCGGCGGCGAGTTCGCCGATGGAGTGCCCGATCAGTACGTCGGGGACGGCGCCGAACTCGTCGGCCGCCAGCCGGTACAGGGCGCTCTGCAGGGCGAACAGGGCGGGCTGTGTGTAGCGGGTCTGGTCCAGGGCCGCGGCCTGCGCTGTGCCGGGGTCGGCGAACAGGACGTCGTGCAGGGGCAGTTCGAGGTGGGGGGCGAAGTGGGAGCACACCTCTTCGAGGGTGTCGGCGAACGCCGGGTAGGTGGCGTTGAGTTCGTGTCCCATGCCGGGGCGCTGGCTGCCCTGGCCGCTGAAGAGGAACGCGGTCGTGCCGTCGGGGTGGCTGTGGCCGGTGACGGTGTGGGCGGTGGGGCGGCCCTCGGCGAGGGCGTGCAGTTCCCGGTCGAAGTCGGCGGGGGTGTCGGCCAGGATCACGGCCCGGTGCTCGAAGGCGGTCCTGGCGGTGAGCAGCGAGTACCCCACGTCCGCGGGGCGGGGCGCGGGGCCGGCCGCCACGAAGTCACGCAGCCGTGCCGCCTGCCCGCGCAGCCCCGCCAGGCTGCGCCCGGACACCAGCCACGGCACCGGCACGGCGGAGGCGGGAGCGGAGGCGGCCGGCGTGGAGGCGGACGGGGCGGAGGCGGCCGGCACGGTCGCGGACGGCACGGCGGTGGCCACCGCCGTGGCGCGGGGTGCGGTGGTGGCCGGTGTAGTGGCGCGGGGTGCGGTGGTGGCCGGTGCGGTGGTGGCCGGTGTGGTGGTGGCCGGTGTGGTGGTGTGGTGGGGGCCGGCGAGGACGAGGTGGTGGGGGTCGGCGAGGACGAGGTGGCAGTTGGTGCCGCCCATGCCGAAGGAGCTGACGCCTGCGAGCAGCGGCCGGTCGGGGTGGGGCCAGGGGCTGAGCCGGTCGTTGACGCGCAGGTTCAGTTCACCGAAGGGGATCCGGGGGTTGGGGTGGCGGAAGTTGAGGCTGGGCGGGAGCCTGCGGTGGCGGATGCTCAGCGCGGTCTTGAGGAGTCCGACGATGCCCGCCGCGCCCTCCAGGTGTCCCACGTTGGTCTTCGCCGATCCCACGAGCAGCGGGCCGGCGCCGTCCCGCCGCGCGCCGAGCACCTGGCCCAGCGCGGCCGCTTCGATCGGGTCGCCGATGGTGGTGCCGGTGCCGTGCAGTTCCACGTACTGGACGTCGGCGGGCCGCACGCCGGCGCGTTCGTAGGCGGTGCGCAGTACGAGGGCCTGGGTGTGCCGGCCGGGCATGGTGAGTGTGTCGGTGGCGCCGTCGTTGTTCACCGCGCCGCCCAGGATCACGCAGTACACGGGGTCGCCGTCGGCGAGCGCGTGCGCCAGGGGTTTGAGGACGGCCAGGGCGCCGCCCTCGCCGCGGACGTAGCCGTTGGCGCGGGCGTCGAAGGTGTAGCAGCGGCCGTCGGGTGAGAGCCCTCCGAAGTGGGCCATGCCCAGGGCGCTGTCGGGGACGAGGTTGAGGTTCACCCCGCCGGCGAGCGCGACCTGAGACTCGCCGCTGCGCAGGCTCTCGCAGGCGAGCTGGACGGCGACGAGGGAGGACGACTGGGCGGTGTCGACGCTCATGCTCGGGCCGCGCAGCCCCAGCGCGTAGGAGACCCGGTTGGCGATGATGCCGCGGTGCAGGCCGGTGACGGTGTGCGGGCCGATGCCGGCGGCGTGCTCGCGGCGCTGCAGGGTGGCGTAGTCGTCCCAGATGGCGCCGACGAAGACACCGGTGCGGCTGCCGCTGAGGGTGGCGGGCACGATGGCGCCGTCCTCCAGGGCCTCCCAGGCCAGTTCGAGCACGAGGCGCTGCTGGGGGTCCATCGCGGCGGCCTCGCGCGGTGAGATCCCGAAGAAGGCGGCGTCGAAGGTGTCGACGCTGTCGAGGAACGCGCCGAAGCGCGCGCCGGCCGCGGCGGGTGGCGTCCCGGGCAGCGCCGTGGGGTCCCAGCGGTGGGCGGGTACCTCGCTCACGGCGTCGGCGCCGCTGCGCAGCATCTGCCAGAAGGGGGCGGGCCCGGGTGCCTGGGGCAGCCTGCAGGACAGCCCGACGACCGCGACGGCGTCGCCGGCGGGCAGGGGGCGGGGTGCGGCGTCGGACTGGGGTGTTCGCGGCATGGCGGTCTGCGTCTCCCGTGGCTATGCGTGCAGCAGGTCGGACACGGTGGCCGCGATCGCCCGGTCGGCCAGCATGGTGGCGTGCTCGACGTCGAAGGTGATCTCGCGGCCGACGGACACCTGGTCGGCTCCCACGCCGGCGGCCCGGATCCCGTTGAGGCCGCTGGTGGGGCTGCAGGAGCTCAGTGCGGTCGCGGACCGCCACCGCGGGAAGGGGTCGAGGTCGGCGGCGGCGGCGAGATAGCCCATGAAGGAGGCGAAGGCGGCGAAGAGTTCCTCGCGCCGGGTGCGGTCGAGTCCGGCGCGGGTGAAGGCGGGCTCACCGACCTCGCGCACCAGGCGGGTCAGGTTCTGCTTGAGCGGGCCGACCTGCGGTGTCTGTTCGTAGGCGCGGCGTCCCGCCTCGCGGGCGGCTTCGATGTCCTGGGCGGGGAGCACCGACGACATGAATCCCACGACCTTGGAGAACTGCCACAGCAGGGTCTGGGCGACGGTGATCTCGGGGTCGAAGAGGAGCAGCAGCGGGGCGGTGCCCTGCAGGTCGGCGACGCGTTCGGCGAGGGTGGCGGCGAACACCGAACCGGCGCAGTACCCCATCACCGCGCGGACGTCGGGGCGCTCTGCGGCTATTTTCCGCGCCCAGTGGTCTATGTACTCCTTTCCCGACCATTCGGCGGCCGTCCCGGCATCCGGCGGAATGGATTCCCATACGGTCAGGCCGGTCGTGAGGTTGGCCACCAGATCCGAGAAGCGTGCCTCCGGCCGGCCTGTCGTGTCGAAATCCACGGCGAGGACGACCGCGCCCGGATCGCTGCCGTCCGCCAGTACTTTCCACTCGCCCAGCTCACCCATCGAAAACTCCTCGGTCGGAAAAACGGTCGGGAAAAATCGGTCGCGAAAAAGCACGTCACGAAGAACACGTCGGGAAGAACATGCCGGGAAAACATGTCGGGAAAAACTGGCACCGGCCTGGGAGCGTAGAGGGCGCCGCGCGGCGGGGGCGACCCCCCTGATCCCCTATCCATCCCCTATCGTGCGGGGCCCGGGCGGGAAGGGGCGGGGCCGCACGGTTTTAGGGGTATGGGCCGGCTCACGGGTTCTCTACGCTCGGGCGCAGCCGTCCTTGCGGCCGCACCGACCACGCCCTGACCGGGCCCAGACCACGCGCTGACCGGGCACCGACGGGCACAGACCGCGCACCGACCGCGGCACAGACCGCGCGGTGGTTGCGCGGTGGTTGCGCGGTGATCGCGGGTGGTTGGGCGGTGGTTTGCGCGGTGATTGAGCACCGCGGTGCGCCGGCGGCGCAAGAGGGTCCGGGAAAGAAGCTCGCATCTGGAGGATTTGGTGAACCGTACGGCGAATACCGCGCCGCGTCCGGCCTCGTGGCCGGTGCGGGAGCTCACCGTGGCCGGCCGGAAAGAGGAAGCCCTGTGGCTTTTGGAGCGGCTGGCTCCCGAGAGCGCGCCGAACAACCTGCCGCTCGCCTTCCAGGTGGAGGGCCGGCTCAGCGTTTCGGCGCTGCGTGAGGCATTCACCGCCGTGCTGCGGCGTCACGAGGTCCTGCGTACCGTCTATTTCGCCGCCGGCGCGGATCTGACGAAGACGGTGGTGGGCTGCGAGGAATTCTCCGCGGGTGTCGAGGAGGTCGACGATTTCGCCCCGGCGCCGCAGGCGCCGGCCGATGCCCTGACGCCGTTCGTCGCGCGCCGGTTCACCTTCGACGGCCGCCCGCTGGTGCGGGCCGCGCTCTTTCACCATCCGGGCGGGGACGTGGTGTGTTTCGTCTTCCACCACCTCGTCTACGACACGCTCTCGGCCCCCGTGTTCCTCGAGGAGTTCACCGCCGCTTATGGCAGCGCCGTCGCGGGGCAGGCCCCCGACGCGGCGCTGCCGGCCGCGGCGGGGGTCCTGCACGAGGCGGAACCGGGCCGCGAGAGCATCGAGTTCTGGCGGCAGCAGATGGCCGGTTTCGACCCGCAGACACTGCGGCTGCGGTGCGGGACGCCGCAGGTGAGCGAGCCGGCGCTGGCCGGCGCCCAGGTCGCCCACACCCTGTCGCCGCAGGCGGGCGCGATCGTCAAGGCGCTGCAGAAGGAACTGCGCGCGCCCGAGGCGGTCATCCTGCTGGCCGCCTACTTCCTGCTGCTCGCCGCGCACGGCGCCGGCCCCGACATCACCGTCGGCTCACCGGTGAACGTGCGTCCCCCCGGTTTCGAGCGGGCCATCGGCTACCACGTCAACGTGCTGCCGCTGCGGGTGACGGTCGACCAGGGCGCGTCCTTCAGGGCGCTGGTGCGTACCGTGCGCGACACGTTCTTCGACGCGCTCGTGCACGCCCAGGTGCCGGTGGACAGCATCTCCGGCCTGGTGCCCCGCACGGACTCCTCCTGGCGCAGCACCCTGTTCCGGCATCTGTTCAACTACGTCCCCGACTTCGGCATGCCCGACTTCGACCTCGCCGGCCTGCGCGCCCGGCCGCTGGTGGCCCGCAACGGCTTCAGCAAGTTCGACCTGGAGTTCTTCGTGATGTCGAGCCGGGGCAGCCTGCGCCTGATCGCCGTGCACGACACCGCCGTCCTGGGCCGCGAGGACGCGACGGCGCTGCTGCACCGCTACGAGGCTCTGCTGCTGTCCCTGGCCGGCAGCGGCCCCGGCGCCGAGGTGCCCGCCGCGCAGCTGCGGGTGTGGAGCGAGCACGACCACGAGGTCATCGGCGCCGCCAACGCCACCGCCCGCCCGCTTGAGCCGGCGAGTGTCCTGCAGGCCGTGCACGACCACGCGGTGAGCGCCCCGCGGCGGGTGGCGGTGCAGCACGGGCCCCGCGCCGTGACCTACCGCCAGCTGTGGGAGGCGGCCGAGACCACCTGCGAGGTCCTGACCCGTGCGGGGGTGTCGGCGGGCGACGTCGTCGCCGTCGCCGCCGCCCGCAGCCCCGAACTGGTCGCCGCGGTCCTGGGCATCTGGCTGGCCGGCGGCGCCTACCTGCCGCTGGACCCCGAACATCCCGCCCAGCGCCTGTCCTACCTGCTGTCCGACTCGGGCGCCAGGGTGGCGCTCAGCGACAGCGCGTCCGCCCTGCCGGCCGGAGCGGGCCTGAGCGTCCTGGCGCTGACCGCGGTGGACGGGCCGGAGCCCGAGGCGGCGGTGGGCGCGCTGCGCCGGCGCCCCGCCCCCGACGACGCCGCCTATCTGATCTACACCTCCGGCTCCACCGGCCGTTCCAAAGGCGCGCTGATCACCCACGCCGGACTCGCCAACACCGCCGCCCACTTCACCGGGCAGCTGCAGGCGGGCGCCGACGACGCGACGCTGTGGATGACGACCTTCGCCTTCGACATGGCCGGTGTCGAACTGCACGTCCCGCTGTACTCGGGCGGCCGTATCGTGATCGCCCCGGACCAGGCGCGCACCCGGGGCGACGTGCTGCGTGCCCTCCTCGACCGCTACGAGCCGAACATCGTGGAGGCCACTCCCACCACCTGGCGCCTGGTCCTGGACCAGGTCGCCGACCGCCTCGCCGGACGCCGCGTCATCGTCGGAGGCGAACCCGTCCCGGCGTCCCTGGTGCGCAGCCTGCTGGCCGGCGGCTGCCAGGTCCACCACGCCTACGGGCCCACCGAGACCACCATCTGGTCCACCTCCCGCATCGTGGCCGACGATCCCGGTGAGCGCCTGGACGTGGGCCGGCCCATCGCCAACACCCAGGTGCTGGTCCTGGATCCCACAGGCCGTGAACTGCCCGTCGGTGTGCGCGGCGAGGTCTGCATCGCCGGGCGCGGTGTGGCGCTGGGCTACCACGGCCGGCCCGAGCTGAGCGCCGAGCGGTTCACCGCCCATCCCGTGCACGGCCGCTGCTACCGCACCGGGGACCTGGGCCACTGGCGCAGCGACGGCACTCTGGAGCTGGCGGGCCGGGCCGACCGGCAGGTCAAGCTGCGCGGCAACCGGATCGAACTGGGCGAGGTCGAACAGGCGGTCCTGGGCCACCCGCGGGTACGCGCCGCCGCCGCGCTGGTCAGCGGCGACCTGAGCGCCGACGCCCGGCTGGTGGTGTTCGTGGAGAGCACCGACGGCGGCGCCGGTGACCTCAGCGGGGAGCTGTGGGAGCACGCGCGGTCCCACCTCGCGCACGCGGCGATCCCCCAGGACTTCGTCGTGGTGGACGCGCTGCCCACCAACGCCAACCAGAAGATCGACTACATCGCCCTGGCCCGCCTGGCCGGCCACCGCACACCCCCCGGCACCAACACCGGGGGAAACGGCGGCGGCGGGGGTGCGCCGGAAAACGCCGACGCCGACGTCAGGGAACTCCTCGCCCTGTGGCGCCGGCTCCTGGAACGCGACGACGTGGACGCGACGACGAACTTCTTCACCCACGGCGGCCACTCACTGCTCGGCGCGCAACTGCTGCAGCACATCGAGAAGTCGCTGGATGTCACCGTGAAACTGGCCGACCTCTTCGCCTCCCCGACCCCGGCCGGCCTCGCCGCCCACATCCGCACCCTGCGCACCACCGCCCCCTGACCACACCGGCCCGGCCACCAGAGCGACACCACCACGGAAAACCGGGCCGCCGCCCCCGCCACAAAGAACGCCGCCCCACACCGGCCGGCACGAAACCCGCCACCGGACCCGCCGCACAACGGCAGGCACGAAACCCGCCACCGGACCCGCCGCACAACGGCAGGCACGAAACCCGCCACCGGACCCGCCACACAACGGCAGGCACGAAACCCGGCACCGGACCCGCCACACAACGGCAGGCACGAAACCTGCCGCAAAGAAACGGGGGGGCATGGCGCCCGCCGCGAATGCCGCCACGCGAATGCCGCCACACGAAAAGCCGTCACGAACAGCCGTCATGAACAGCTGTCATGGAAGAAGCCGGGGAAGAGGACATGGAAGATGTCAGGGAAGGGGTCGCGGGACCCGTCGAAGGGGTCGCGGGACCCGTCGATAGGGTCTCGGGACCTGTCGATGGGGTCTCGGGACCTGTCGATGGGGTCTCGGGACCTGTCGTGGAAGAGGGCGTGGGAGGCGCAGTCGTGCCGGAGGCCGCCGCCGGCGCGGTAGAGGTCGTCGCTCCCCCGGTCCACCGCTCGGGTTCGTTCGCCGGCAACGGCCGGCTGGACCTGCTGGCACGTGATGCCGCCACCGCCGAGCTGTTCGTCTTTCCCCATCGGGGCGTGTGGGACGGTGCGAAGACCTTCGGGGAGCCCGTCAAGGTGGGGGAAGGCTTCGACAACGTGCTCTGGCTGGGCGCCGGCGACTTCACCGGCAACGGTTACGCCGACGTCGTCGTCATCTCCACCGACGAGCAGGCGCTGGTCTATCTCAACCAGGGCGGCCTCAACGGCATGGACACCTTCGCCGCCCCGCTGCGCTTCGGCGGGAAGCTGCCCGAGGTCACCTACGACACCATCGCCCTGGGCGACCTCACCGGCGACGGCAGGGCCGACATCATCGGGCGGCTGCAGGGCACCGGTGAGGTCCACCGCATCATCAACCGCAGCGCGGCCGGCGGCCAGGAGATGTTCGCGCCGCCCGCGCCGTTCGCCGTCCTTGACCCGTCGGACATCCCGGTGGGCCTGGCCGACGTCACCGCGAGCGGGTACGAGGACCTCCTGGTGCTGCACGCCGGCGGTGAACTGTCGGCCCTCGAGGTCTACGCCGGCGGCCGGGGCGAGGACGGCGAGCCGGCCGGCGGGGCCGTCTCCCACCGGCTGGGCGGCGGATGGGGCTTTGAGACCAACCGGGTCATCACCCTCACCGACATCGACGGCGACGGCCATCCCGACCTGCTGTGCCTGCTGCACGACGGCACCCTGGTCGTGCACCGCCACAGCGGCGCCTTCGACGCCGGCGCCCCCGCCGCCACCTTCCTTCCCCCCGTGCCGCTCGGTGACGGCTTCGGCCGCTTCGACATCATCAGCTGACCCCACCCCCACCCCACCCCGCCCCGCCCACTCCCCTTCCTCCTTCCTTCCTCCTTCCCCCTACTACTTCCCTTCCTCCTTCCCCTCCGGTGCCCGGCGGCGTCCCCCACGCCGCCGGGCACCCGCATGCCGAAAGCCGCCCGCAAGCCCCCCCGGCCCGCATCAACAAAGCCCGGGAAAAATCTGCTTGCCCATTCTTTTACCTTCGGTCGATTCCGTTCAAAAGGCGGCCTTCAGGGCAGGGGACAGCGCCGCTCGAGGACCGCTCGAGGACGCCACCGGCCAGCCTTGACAGCAATCGGGCGGTGTCGAACAGTTACGCGCATGCTCAATGCACGCCGAGGCGTCGCATCAATCCGGGCACGGCGGCGGTGTGAATTCGCCGCCGGAGCCCGCCGGATCGGTCCGGATTAGTTCACTGTTCACTCACAGGGGGATCCGCGCAGTGAAACTGGTGGAACGGGAGCTGCATCTCAGCTCACTGAAAAGCATGCTGGCGAATTCCATGGACGGGGACAGCAGAGTGGCTGTCCTGACCGGGCCGGTGGCCAGCGGGAAAAGCGCGCTCGCGCAGGCACTCGTCGAGCATGCGCACGATCTCGGCGCCCTGGTTCTGCAGGCCCGCTGTTCGCCCGCCGAGCAGCGGCTGCGGCTCGAGGCGGTACGCCAGCTCGTGG
This sequence comes from Streptomyces sp. NPDC060000, assembly GCF_042737375.1. Lineage (NCBI taxonomy): Bacteria > Bacillati > Actinomycetota > Actinomycetes > Kitasatosporales > Streptomycetaceae > Streptomyces > Streptomyces sp. NPDC060000. The sequence goes on along the minus strand of NZ_JBHWUU010000036.1, from coordinate 58,962 downwards.
ACACGGCGCCGAAGCCGGACCGTGTCATCGAAATCCCGCTCGGCCCCTCCTACCGTTCACGAAACGCGTCACCGGATTCGGCGCCGTCCGGTCCGCTGGATTCCGGGCGGCTCACCGCACGCGATTTCTGCAATGTGCTGCTCGAACTGGCCGGTGAGCTCCCGGTGCTCGTCACCGTGGACGATTTCGAATACGCCGACGAGGACTCGGTCCACTACCTGTCGTATGTGGTGCGCCGTATGCGCAACTCGAGGATCATGGTCGTGATCGGTATCGGGGGCGCGGAGCAGCCCGGCAGTGTGCGTCTCCTGGCCGACCTGCTGCGCCACCCCTACTGCTGCCCCATCCGTCTGCGGACGCTTTCCAGGGCCGCCGCGGGTGAACTGCTCACCGCACGGCTCGGCGAGCGCGCCCCGCGGGCGCTGGCCGACCAGCACTGGGCGGCCAGCGGCGGGAACCCGCTGCTGCTGCACGCCCTGATCGACGACCTCACCGCCTCGCCGCAGCGCCCCGGGGAGTGCCGGCTCGTCGCGGGCGAGCACTACGCGCAGGCCGTCATCACCTGCCTCTACCGCAGCGCACCGCACCTGGCGCGCGCCGCGGCGGTCCTGGCCGTCCTGGGCGGTGCGCGTCCCGGCGAACTCCTGGAGCACCTGCTGCACGGCGAGTCCGTGCTGCCCGCGCAGGCCCTGCGGGCCCTCACCGCGTCCGGCCTGACCACCTCCGGGGGCCGCTTCTGCCATCCCCGCGCCCGGGAGGCGGTCCTGGCCGCCACCGACAGCGCCACCCGCACCGCACTCCACGCGCGGGCGGCGGCCTGGCTCTACCAGCGGGCCGCACCCGCACCGCAGATCGCCGGCCACCTGCTCGCGGCCGGCCCGGCCGAGCAGCGCTGGCAGACCGGCGTCCTGCAGGAAGCCGCGCACGAAGCCCTGCTGGGCCAGGACGACAAACGGGCGAGTGCCTGCCTGGAACTCGCCCTGGCCGGCTGCACCGACCAGGCCCTGCGCGCCGAACTGATCATCGAGCTGGCCGAAGTCACCTGGCGCGACAGCCCCTCCGCCGCCATGCGCCGCATGCTGCCGCTCCAGGCCCAGCTGCGTGAACGCGCCCTGGACCACCGCCACTGCCTCGCCCTGGCCAAGACCCTGCTGCGCGGCGGCCGCTTCGACGCCGCCCAGGACGTCCTGGCCCGCCTGGAGGCACCGCCGGGCACCCCCGCCTCCACCGAGCTGTACATCTTCGACAAATGGCTGGAAACGTCCTACCCGCCGTTCGGGCGCCGCTACCGCGGCGCCCCCGGCAGCGCGCCCGCCCCCGCCCCCACCGCGCTGCCCGCCGGCACCGGCGCCTACCTGCACGCCATCGAAATGCTGGCCGCCGTCCTGCGCTCGGGAGCCCGCGAGGACATCGTCACCGCCGCCGAGCAGGCCCTGCGCGACTGCACCGTCAACGACCGCACCATGGAAGCCGCCAGCACCCTCATCGCCGCGCTCTTCTACGCCGACCGCACCGACAGCGCCGCCGTGGAGTGCGACCGCATCCTCGCCCAGGCCACCCAGCGCGCCGCCCCCGCCTGGGAAGCCGTCTTCGCCAGCCTCAAGGCCCAGATCGCCTACCGCCAGGGCGACATGGGCGCCACCATCGCCCTGGCCCGCCGCTCCCTGTCGGCGATGTCCGCCACCAGCTGGGGCGTGGGCATCGGCGTCCCGCTCGGCAGCCTCCTCATGGGCGCCGCCGTCGCCGCCGACCACGACACCGCCGAAGCCGCCCTCGCCCACGACGTGCCCGAAACCCTGTACGAAACACGCTTCGGCATCCACTACCGCCACGCCCGCGGCACCTACTACCTCCTCACCGGCCGCCCCCACACCGCCCTGCGTGAACTCCTGACCTGCGGCGACCTCATGACCCAGTGGGACATGGACATACCCAGCCTCGTCCCCTGGCGCCTGGAGGCCGCCCAGGCCCACCTCCACCTCGGCCAGCACGCACAGGCCGCCCACCTCATCAACGAACAGGTACACACCCACACGAGCATGAACAGCCGCACCACCGGCACGGTCTGGCGCCTGCGCGCCGCCCTGGAACCGCCCCGCCGGCGCACCCGCCTGCTCACCGACGCCATCGGCCTGCTCACCACCACCGGCGACCGCCTCGAACTCACCCGCGCCCTCGCCGACCAGACCCACGCCCACACCGCCGCCGGCGACACCACCGCCGCCCGCCGCACCCGCACCCAGGCCCTCACCCTCATCGAGGAATGCGGCGCCCACGCCCTCAAAAACCTCCTCACCCCACCCCCCGCCACCCCCTGCCCGCCCCCCACCACCCCCGCCCCCGCCCACACCCCCCTGCTGTCCACCGCCGAACGCCGCGTCGCAAGCCTGGTCGCCCGCGGATACACCAACCGCCAGGTCGCACGCCACCTCTACATCACCAACAGCACCGTCGAACAGCACATGACCCGCGTCTACCGCAAACTCAACATCACCCGCCGCACCGACCTCCCCCCCTGGCTCACCCACCACCACCCCTGACCCACCCACCCCTGACCCACCCACCCCACCCGGCAAACCCCGCCACACACCCAAACCACCACAACAGACAAGAACAAAAACAAGAACAGGAACAGGAACAGGAACGGGAACGGGGACGGGGACGGGAACAGGAACAGGAACAGGGACGGGAACAGGGACGGGAACAGGGACGGGGACGGGAACAGGGACGGGGACGGGGCAGAAGCAGGGCAGGGCAGGAGCAGGAGCAGGGCAGGGCGCAGGCAGGGCGCAGGGCAGGCCGCCGTCGCGCGCAGCTGCCCGGCCGAACCCGCCCCACACGTGCCGCAGCGAGTCCCGCGCCCGCCCCAGGAACGCAGAAGCAGCCCTGCCCGGCAGGCGCGCCCCGCCGGGCAGAACACGGACCCGCCCCGCCCCGGTGCGGGACGGGCACGCCCCGGCGGGCGCGGCACCGGCCGCCCGCACATACGCACGCCCCACGCCCATACGTATGCGCATCCCTACGCCCATACGTATGGGCGTACGGATGCACGTGCTTATGTGCATGCGTATGCGCTAGGCGGAGGCGTTCCGCGGCCGCCCCCGGACGGCTTCCAGGACCGCGCAGGAGCAGGCCGGTTTCAAGCCGCCCGGCCCCAACCCGGCGCCCGCCCGCCCGGCAGGCACCCGGCGGCCGCACCGGCAGACCCCCGCCCGCGGGCACCGCACCAGACACAGGACCCCGGGACGGAGCAAGGACACCCAGCCCGGAACGGAGCAAGGACACCCGGCCCGGAACGGAGCAAGGACACCCAGCCCGGAACGGAGCAAGGACACCCGGCCCGGAACGGAGCAAGGACACCCGGCCGGGACGGAGCAAGGACACCCCATGGACCGGCCCTTCAGGCAACCGGACCGCATCCTGCGAACGCACCGCGGACCGGATTCCGGGGGCGCCGCGGACCGGATTCCGGGGGCGCCGGACCCGATCCCGCGGACGCCCGGACCCGGTCCCGCGGACGCCCGGACCCGGTCCCGCGGACGCCCGGACCGGGTCCCGCGGACGGCGGTGCGCCGCGCCGGGATTTCTTTCACGCTGATCAGCCGCCGGAAGGCGCCCCCTATCCGGCTCCGGACAACGGCGGCTCTCCTTCGGAATAAACCACTCCATTTCCCGGGTGGCTGGAATGGCTCCTTCCGGGCTAGAAATTAAACCGGATGGTATGTATCTTCCTTTACCTGAGGGACCACCCTTACATTCAGGTCGACGCGGCTCAGGGGGAGCTATGTCTGCGAGCACGTTCCGCATCGACCGCGCGATACCCAGCGCGGTGCGCACAGAGAACGACACAACACCACCCGTACGGTCCGGAGCCTTCCGCTATCCGTTTCTGACCACCACCGTTCCCAAAGAATTCGTCCACCGCGCGAGCGTCGCGGAGGTCATGCTCACCGACTGGGAACGCACCGACGAACATCACTTCCGCCTGGCCGCCCAATGGCCGCGCCGGCACGGCTTCTTCCACCCCGTGGAAGACTGCCACGACCCGCTCATCGTCGCCGAGACAATCCGGCAGGCGGGAATCCTGATCGGACACGCGGAGTTCGGGGTCCCTCTCGATCACCACTTCCTCATGTGGGACCTCGCCATCGAAGTCAGACCGCCCCATCTCCTGGTCGGCACCGCCCCGGCCTCACTCGACATAGAGATCAGCTGCCGGGACATCAAAAAACGCCGCGGCAGTCTTGCGGGAATGCGTTTCGAGGCCGTGATCCTGCGCGCCGGACAGGTCGCCGCGACCGGAGGCGCCAGTTTCACCTGCGCCTCCCCGGCCGTCTACCAGCGCGTGCGCACCGCCCGCGCGGTCGCCGCCGCCAAGTCCCCGATCGCCCTCACCGCCCCGCTGGCACCGCAGAACGTCGGCCGCTCCTCACCCACCGACGTCGTCCTGTCCCCCACCGGGCACCCCGGCCAGTGGCAACTGCGGGTCGACACCCGCCACCCCGTCCTCTTCGACCACCCCGTCGACCACGCACCCGGCATGCTCCTCCTCGAAGCCGCCCGCCAGGCCGCCACCGCCCACCTGGAACGCCCCTGCCTGCCCCTCGCCATCACCGGCGAGTTCACCCGCTACAGCGAACTCGACGCCCCCTGCATGATCGAGGCCCGCCCCGCACCCGGAACCGGCCCCGACAGCCACCAGCGCGTCCTCATCCACGGCCACCAGGAAGAAGCACTCGTCTTCCGCTCCACCGTGACCATGGCACCACCCGCCACCTGAACCCCCCACCAGACTCCCCGCGCACCCCGGCCGGCCGCCCCGCACCGCGCCGGCCGGGCCGCACCCACACCACCCGACCCGCCCACACCGCCCGGCCCGCCCGGGAAACGGACACCGAACACACCGGCCCCGAAGCCCCGGACCACCACCGCCACCACGGGGGACCCCGACCGGACCCCACCGGACCACCGGACCCCGACCGGACCCCACCGGACCACCGGACCACCGGGCCACCGGGCCACCGGGCCACCGGGGCCACCGGGGCCACCGGGCCACCGGACCACCGGACCACCGGACCACCGGACCACCGGACCACCGGACCACCGGACCACCGGACCACCGGACCACCGGACCACCGGACCACCGGGCCACCGGGCCACCGGACCACCGGACCACCGGACCACCGGACCACCGGGCCACCGGGCCACCGGGCCACCGGCTACAGGAACGAGCCCCCGGACGCGTCGATGCACTGACCCGTGACCCAGCGCGAATCGTCCGAGGCCAGGAAGGCCACGATGTCCGCCACGTCCCCCGGCCGCCCCATCCGCCCGAACACCGAGTACGCCGCATGAGCGGCCTCACCCCCCGGCTCACTCCAGCGCCTGCGGTTCATGTCCGTCTTGACGAAACCCGGCGACACGGCATTGACCGTGACCTGACGCGGCCCCAGCTCCCGGGCCAGCGCCCGGGTCAGCGCCTCCAGCGCCGCCTTCGCCATCGAATAGGCCACCGACTCCGGGAAAGCCACCCGGGTGGCCGCCGAACTGATGTTGATGATGCGGCCCCCGCCCCGCAGCCGCTCCAGCCCCTGCTGGACGAGAAACAGCGGCGCCCTGGCATGAACAGCCATCAGCCGGTCGAAATCCTGCGGCCGCACCACCGCGATCCCGCCCGCAATATTGAAACCCGCATTGTTGACCAGCACATCCAGCACCGCAGGCTCACCCTGCTCCCGCAGACCCGCATCCAGCCCCTCATACAGCGCCGAGACATCACCGGGCTCCCCCAGCACACCACGCACCGCGAAAGCACGCCCCCCGCCGGCCGTGATCAGCTCCACCGTCTCGCGCGCCGCGTCCTCACGCCGCCCGTAATGCACCGCCACCAACGCCCCCTCCGCCGCCAGCCGGCAGGCGATACCCCGCCCGATCCCCCGCCCCCCACCCGTCACCAGAGCAACCCTGCCCGCCAGATTCCCCATCATCCCCCCCAGGACCACAACCACCGGCACGGCGCCGCAACCGCCGCCCCGCCCAGTCTCGCGCACCCCACCCCCACCCGCACAAACCCCCGGCAGAACAACCCCGCCCACCACACATAAAGAAACCACAAAAAACCGCCCACCCGGTTTACTGCCAACCGCGCCGCACCGCGCCGCACCACCCCCGCGGCCCTACCCGAAAGGCAGCCCCATGACCTTGCGCCACCTGCGCCTCATCGCGGTGAACATCGACGGAGTCCTGCTCAACGACACCTTCAGCCCCGTCATTCACCGCTACACCGTCCGCCGCGGACGCACCTACACCGCCCAGCTCGAACACGCGGTACTCTCCCGCCCCCAGCTCACCGCCGCCGCCGCACTCGGCGGCGAAGACAGCCCCCAGGAAGTGATCCGCGCCTACTTCCGCGAACGCGAGCAGTACCTCGAAGAACACCCCGTCCACCTGCTCGACGGCGCCGGCGCACTCCTGGACCGCCTGCGCACCCTCGGCACACACCTCATCTGCTACGGAGGACTCAAACGCCCCCACTTCGAACGCCACCTCGCCCCCTACACCACCCACTTCGACGAACCCCGCTACATCTGCACCGACCAAATCCGCCCCGGAATCCGCGAAATCACCGAAGACATCTTCCACCTGCGCTGCGACCAGGCCCTGTTCATCGACGACGCCGCACACGTCGCCGAAACCGCACGCTCCCTCGGCGCAGCCTTCATCGGCCACCCCACCACCTTCGAACACAGCTTCCAGGAACAACTCATGCGCCAAGCCGGCGTACGCCACCTCACCCACACACTCCACCACATCAACGAAACACTCCTCCACACCATCGACACCGAAGCCGCAAACGGCCACACCTGGCCCCCACCCCACACCACCCCACACACCACGCAGCAGACCACCCGGTAGACCACCCCACGGACAGCCCGACAGACCACCCGCCCGGCAGGCCACACCGCCGACAGCCCGGGCAGACGACACACCAGCACCCGACACACAGCCTCCCACCACACCCCCGAACCCCCCGACGAACCACGTCACCGGGCAAGGACCCCAACTCCGAGAAGCAGCCCCGCCCTTCAAACCCGCGAACCCGCCGCCGCCCCGACCCCCGACCCACGGCACACACGCCGCCCCACGCCGCGGCCCCCCGACCCCCCCCACTCCCCCGGCCCCACCACACCCCACAGAGTCCGAGACGGCAGACACCTCCACAGCGAGCCGGAGCAGGGAGAGCAGGAGCCCCGGATTTCGGAACCAGGCGCCGGAACCAGACACACAGGACGGTTTACCCCCGGCCGTACCACAAGCCACGCACACCACACCACACACCACACCACCCCCCACCCCGCCGCCGGCACACGCCGCCACCCCGGGCCCCGACCAGCCGCTGCCCCACCCGCACCACAGCCGCACCCGCCCGCGCCACAGCCAGGCCCCCGACGAAAGGCAGCACACAGCCAGAAAAGCCCCACATCGGCCCGGACCCCCACCCAGAGCCGGTAATGTACCTCCTGGACGGTTTCTTTTGGGTAAGCTTTACCGCAACCGGCGAAGGACACCCGCCCGAAGGAGGCCCCGGTGGCACAACAAGAACGTGCAGTCCGCACCCGCCAAGCGGTCCTCAACGCAGCCGCACAGGTCTTCGCAGAACACGGCTACGTCGCCGCCACCGTCGCCGACATCCTCCACACCGCAGGAGTCACCAAAGGCGCTCTCTACTTCCACTTCGACTCCAAAGAAGCACTCGCCAAAGGAGTCCTCGAACTGCAGACCAACCTTCACCTCACCCCCCAGGACATCAAACTCCAAGAACTCATCGACCTCACCATGACCGTCGCCCACCAACTCCCCACCGACCCCGTCCTGCGCGCCGGCGCCCGCCTCTCCGCCGACCCCGTCGGCCGCGAACACTACGAAAGCGCCTGGACCAACTGGGTCACCCTCATCACCAACATCCTCACCCAAGCCCACCAGCACCACGAAACCCTCCCCCACATCCAACCCCTCGAAACCGCCGAACTCGTCGTCAGCGCCTTCAACGGCGTCCAGCTCTACTCCCACCTCGAAACCAACCACACCGACATCGAACACCGCGTCAGCACCCTCATGAAACACCTCATGCCCTCCATCGCCACCCCCACCACCCTCATGCGCCTCGACATGAACCCCGACCGCGGCGCCCGCCTCCTCACCCCCACACCACCAACACCTAAGACGTCATCTCATTGAGCGTGTCTGAAAGATCGTGTAAGTCCGTGATGTGGAGGCCTGGCCCGGGACTCGGCCTCGGGTCCTTGGGCCGGGTGGATCGGACGAGTCATGGCAGGCAAAGACGAAGCGGCTGCGTCGGTGGCCGACGACGAGATGGTTGGGCGAGGTCGTCGAGCGACTGCTCGACAAGGCCGATGCCTCAGGGGTGGCCCTGCTCGGTGAGGGCGGGCTGCTGACGGAGATCCCCCGGGCTGTGCTGGAGAGGGCCCTGGAAGCCGAGATGAGCGAACACCTCGGCTACGACGGCGATCCTGGGGACTCCGTAGGTGCCGTTCGAGTCCTGGCGAACCGTGCGTATCCGGGCGGCGAGCTTCGCGTCGGCGGCCTGGCGGGCCGCTCGGTCGTCTGCGGTCCTGCGCCAGTAGTAGAAACTCGAGCGGGCGACGACGTTGAAGATGGCGCACAGCCGCTTCACGCCGAAACGGCGCTGATGGTCGGCAACGAACTGGAAGCGGTTCACCAGCGCGTCTCCCCGGCGAAATGCTTCGCCGCCTTGCGCAGGATCTCGCGTTCCTCCTCCAGTTCGCGGACCTTCTTGCGCAGAGCCGCGTTCTCCTCTTCCAACGGCGTGGACGGATCCGCCGGCACCTCCGCCCGTCGCATGCTGACTTTGGATCAAGTACCAGGTTTCTATCAGGGTTTACTCAGGGCCGTCCCTGATGAGCTGGGGTGCCGGTGCGGAAGAGACTCGCGGTCGGGCCAGTCGATTACCGGTCCGACCACCACGATTATGGAGAGCGCTATCGTGAACAGCTCTGCCCGTCGATCCGTTGGACCATCCTGGCTGCCTGCGGAAGCCTGCTGATAACCCTGGCCACGGCGGTGGCCGCTCCCGCCTCTGCCGCCACTTCAGGGGCAACACGCGCTGCCGCCACCGCGCGGTTGCCTGGGCTGGATCCGGTCGCGCTTAGGGGCGGCCATCGGCGGCTTGCCGAATGCGGACGTCACCGGCGCTGTTACGGATCACTGGTCGTGCGGGCCACTGGTCGGGCACATCGGGTGCGGGGAACCTGGAGAGCGGTCAGGGCGTGCCGCCCAATGCGCACATTTGGATCGGCAGTATCTCCAAAGTCTTCACCGCCACGATCGTTCTGCAGCTCGCCGCCGAGCATCGGATCGACCTGGACGAGCTCGTCCAACGGTCTTGCCGGACGTCCCGTCCGGGTTACACCAGTGGCGTGTTCTCCACTCGCGACCCCTCTCGCAAGATCGTCTACTCCGTCAACCCCGCCGACTTGAACGGCACCGAGATCCGCTATGTCCAGCAGATCGCCGCCGCCTCCTTCGGTACCGTGGTCCCGGCCAAGAGCTGCCCCTCGACGCGTCGGCTGCCCTCCTCACAAGCCCCAGGGTGCTGCCCCGGGGCTTCACGGATGTCAGCGTTCGCCTGAACGCGCCCAGTTGCGTCCACGGGAAACGTCCCCAGCAGACTGGGCGTCGGAGCGCGCGGTCCATCCGATGGCCGACTGACCCCGGGACAGCGGCTTTTGTCCCACATCCTGAAGGTGACGGCTCACGTCCAAGCGGTCACTTGTCCTGATCGCACGCGTTGTTGATAGTTGCTTGAAGTCGCAGCCAGGTCGGATCTGTCACGGTTGCGGTGGTCACTGCTGTCAGATCATCCGCCTCCCAGGTGCGGGTTCCATCGGTAACGACGAGGTGTGCCTCCAGGTCGCCGTCGTCAGGAACCTCGGAGGTTGCGTCCAAGAACGCCGTGACTGCCGACCTCGACGTATCGCCGTCCTTGCTATGGGTCTTGGCGGAGTCTCCGCGCACGGACATGAGCACAAGATCGCCTCCACCGCCGGCGATGACGAGCTCGCCTGCCGTTGTGGCGCCCAGCGCGGACACCGAGGAGCCGGCCAGCACGTCGTGCTCGACCGCTTGCCGGGTGTCGAGGTTGACTTCGACGAGAGTCCCGGTGGGCGTTCCGACCCAGAGCACGTCAGGTTGGGCGCCGAACGCAATGTTGTGTTGCGACCAGGCGCGCGACTGTTCAAGCCATTCTTGAGGGTAGGGGTAGCCCGGGCTGGGTTCGCCGAGAGTTGTGGCCAGAACGCGGTCCAGCGAAGGAAAGCCGAATACGTCCAGTGAGTTCACGTACGCGTTTCCTCGAATCGCGAGGTGGCGTCCGTCCGCACTGAAGATCGGCGCCTCGTAGCCGTCGGCATCCAAGATCAGCGCCCGGCGAAGCACTCGCAACGCAGCAGGCGCAATCTCGTGACCGACCCGCGCGAAGATTCCGAGCGTCGCGCCTTGATCGCTGCAGAGCGTGGCCACCAACCCGCCGTCGGGATGCTCCGCAACCCCGGTGTCCCAACGTGGGCCGGTACCCACGGAGCCGGAAACGAGGTCGATGACGTCAGAGCGCTCCCATGCGTTGTCTTCATCGTCCGACGACGGCGATGCCCACAACGTCTGACCGTTCGGACTGAATGCCAGACTGCGGTAGCAGGCAGTGGGTGGAAGATTTTCCAGTTCGGCAAGCCCGGCAGGAGTCCACTGGACCACTTTGCCCTCGCCCGCCACCACGAGCAGCGGCAGCTCTGGATGCCATGTCACAGCGGGTGTCCGCTTCGTACGGTCCCAACCGACGGCATCGCCGTAGACACTCGACTCCGTGCCAACAGAACCAAGTTCGCGCAGCTGCGCTGCCTCGCAACCCCCAGACGTGGACCGCCGGACGTTCCGAGTCCAAGCCAGCTACCAGGGGAAGCCGCGGATGGCATGCCAACTGCCCAACAGTACGCCCGCTACTGACTCGCACTCGGGCCACGGCCTCAACAACACTCACTCCAACAGCGTAGTTCAGCGGCGCGCGCGGCGAGGTCGGGTTACGACGTCGGCGAACGCTTCGAACTCAACTTCCTGCTCCCTCTTGTCGTGCGAGCCGAAGGACAGCTGTGCCAGCTACCTCGTGGCTATCAGAGGGCGGTTCGTGACTCTTTGACTTGTTCTGTGGTCGCCTGTTGGTGTGAGCGAGGACGGAATCTGCTGGTCCGCCGCCCATGGTCTGCTGGGGTGGCGGGGTGAGTGAACGCAAGCCGTACCCGAGCGACCTATCGCACGCGCAGTGGTCGTTGATCGAGCCTGTGATCACCGCGTGGAAGGACCGGCACCGCTCGGTCAGCGGCCATCAGGGCGCCTACGCGATACGGGAGATCGTGAACACGATCCTTTATCAGGGGCGGACCGGCTGTCAGTGGGCCTATCTCCCGCACGACCTTCCGCAGAAGAGCGCGACGTACTACTACTTCGCGGCCTGGCGGGATGACGGGACCGACCAGGTCATCCACGAACTCTTGCGCTGCCAGGTCCGGGAACGCACCCGCCGATTAGTCATGGCCCGCCGACTCACCGGCGCGAACGCTCCCACCTGGCGCGGCCCGCGGGCGGTGACCGCCTGAACATCCAGCCTCTGTTCGACGCGCTCAGCATCCAGGAGGACGCCGCTCGGGCCCTGACCGACGACCTCCGCACGCAGATCACCGAACTGCAGACCCGGTTGGGGGAGGCCGAGACCCACCTCGAACATTTGGCGATCACCCGGAAGACCGTCACCGCCCTCGCCGACCGAATCCCTGCCCAGGCCAACCCGTCCGACCTGCCCGAGCACCCGGACTGCCCCCGTATCCTTGCCGTCTTCAACGAGACGACCGGTCCGCTCCGGGCCCGCGACGTCTGCGAAGCCCTTGACCACGACCTCCTGCCGAAGAACATTGAGGGCGCCCGCGCCACTGAAACGCCTGGTCAAGCTCGGCATCCTCACTGAGGCTGGCTCTGGGAGCTTCGCTAGGCAGCACCAGCCATCCGGGTCGTGACCAACGGCGATGTCCTAGCTTCACCGGGAAACGGGCAGCACCACACGAACAACCGCCCACTCACAAACCGGAAGGCACCCCGGGGGCGGGTCGTGAGAGGGTGCGGTTCGAACCAGCAGAGGGGGAAAATGGGGCTGACCTACGGCTACGACATTTACCTGCGTCCCCGAAACGTCGCCAGGGCGCTGGCCAATCTGGCCGAGCTGGCGCCACCGTCCTCTCGCGTGCCACCGCTCGAGGTCACCCTGCCCGGCGGTGACCGGCTCGTCCTCCCGTTCACGTCCCACTTCGAGAGCGAGCCGGTCGACTGCTCCACGAGCAGCACGCTCGAACTCGATACGTCCATCATGTTCGACCTCGATGACGCACTGCGCGAATACGCGGGGACGGGCGGCCATCAACCCGGGGCGGACGGGCGTCTCCAGATCGGGTACATCTACGCGACGATCCGGTTCGCGTCCTTCCTGCACCCTCATTACGCGTCGATGGAGTTCTGGGCGGCAACGTCGGGGATGAGCCGCATGTTCGCGCGGTCGGCGCGCGTCAGAGAGGCGTTCACCGACCTCACACACGCCAGCGACGGAGTGTGCTGCCTGTTCGACACCGGCGACGGCGGCCCCGAGCAAGTGTGCTGGCTCAACGGTGAAACCACCCAGGAGACGACCCCCGGCGCCCGCTTTCCAGATCGACGAGCACTTGTGGCGACTTGGCCGGAGCCCGACCAGTGAGCACCGGCGCCCCTTGAGGCGGCACAACCCCGGACGGGCCATCCAGAAACAGTCTTCAGGTGAAGCCCGTGCGCTCTTGGTCGCCGTCAACAGCGAGCCCTCGGGAAACGACTGCAGACGGCAGGGTTCCGCCCACGCTCACACCATTACTGACTTCGGCTCGTCAGGGTGAGGTCGGGTTGCCGAGGGCGAGGCCGGTGCCGGCTATGAAGCCGTCGAGGGTTTCGGGCCGGTACTGAAGTCGTTTGAGCCGGTTGCGGACGAGGGCCTCCAAGCGGTCCAGGGCGACTACGGCGAGGTTGGCCAGGCTGCGCTTGACGTGGGCCCACACGCCCTCGACTGGGTTCAGGTCGGGCGAGTAGGCGGGCAGCAGGAACACCGTCAGCCATTCCCGTGCGTCAATCAACTCTCGCATCGTTCGGGAGACATGGGTGTTGAGCCGGTCCCAGACCAACACGATCGGTGCCTTGATGAGCTGGTGGGTGCCGTCGAGCAACGCGATGAAGTCGCGCTCGCTCATACTGCGGCGCTTGCCCTTGCCTGCGGGGCGGGCGATCAGCCGATGGCACAGCCGGGTCCGTGAGCCGGGCCGCGTCGCAATCAGCCCGGCCACCGACAGCCGCCCCGAGCGGCGTCCACTCACCGTCACGACCGGGGTGTGTCCGCGTCGCCCCCAGGTGCGGCCTCGGGGCGGTCGGCGGGTGAAGCCTGCTTCGTCCTCGAAGCAGATGTAGCCCCCGCAGGCCGCCCGAGCCCTTTTACCTCCGCCCCGGTCGCCTCCTTCCACATCTTCACCGCCTCCTCGTCGCGCTCGGCGACCCGCCGCACGGGGACCCGCCGCACGGGGACCTGCGGGGAGAACCCGAGCCGGTGCATCAGCCGGGTGGCGCCTGAGACGCTGTAGGAGACGTGGAACTTCCGGCCGAGCAGCGTGGCCACCCGCGCAGCGGTCCATACCTGGTCCTCCACCCAGCCGTGCGCGGCCGGCCCCTCCTCCAGATGCGCGGCAAGCTTCTCCAGGCAGCGCGGCGACAGACGGCACCGTGATCCGCTCGGCCCGCGCGATACCAGGGCCTCGATCCCGCCGTCCCGCCACAGCTGGTGCCACTGGTAGGCCGACTTCCGGCTCACTCGGAGGCGCTGGGCGACCTCCAGCGGCTTGATCTTCTGCTCGAACAGCTCAGCCGCCTGCCGCCGTACGGCCTCCCGACGCTGCCGCCCCGCAGCGGTCAGCCCGCCCCCATCTGCATATCTCACACAGCACGAAATACAGCCCGCACCCCTGGCCCATCAGGCACATCGACAAAGATCACCCTGACGAGCCGAAGTCAGTAACGTTCCAGGTGACCAACAGAAAGGATCACCCCGACCTGGGACTTGACCCGGAATCCTGGACACCCACCCCGAAGCCACCCTCTCCCCCCCATGGCATCCCGTCACCAAACCGGACGAACGTGACTCTCCCCGGGGCCCTGGGTTGACTGTGATGACGCAGTGCAGTTGGCAAATCAGCACGCTGGTTGGCAAACGGCACGGACGTTGCTCTGCGGCTGCTCTGCGGATTTGCTGGCTGACGTCAGAGAGACCGTGCACGCCACTGCTGTGCGCTTTGTCGGCGCCCTGCCCTGCAGCAACGTCAGCGAGCACCTGCTCCCGAGAGCCTCTGGTGCCCCTTGGGAGCCCGACCGTGTTGTCCGGGCGCCCCGGGCGCGGAGGCCGACCTCACGGCGTCATCGGTCGTGTCCTTGGACGGTCGTCGTCGTTGCACGACTGGGCCGGGGCCCTTGCGGGGCACTACCGGTGTCCGGCCGTTGCTGGGGCGGTGCGGCTGAGGAGATCGTGACCGCATTCGGTGGGGCGCGGCCTCGCGACAGGCTGGCTCTGAAGAAGGCGGTGGTGCCTTGGAGGGTGGAGTGGTGAGTGCGGTTGGTCCGGTGCTGGATGTGCGGGATGTACGCAAGGGCTACCGGCAGCGTCCGGTCTTGCGCGGGGTGTCGCTGGATCTCCGTCCGGGGCAGCTGGTGGGCATCGTCGGCGAGAACGGGGCCGGCAAGACTACGCTGCTGCGGATCCTGGCCGGGGATCTCGCTGCCGACAGCGGCATCGTGGAGCGTGCGGGCCGGCTGGGCTGCTGCCCGCAGGAGACCGTGCTCCACCAGGCGTTCACCGTCGACCAGCACCTGCGGTTCTTCCAGGCCGCCTATGGCATCAGCCGTCTGACCCGGGCCTATGAGCTGCTGGAGGAGCTGAACTTCAGCGGCTACCGGCACGAGCGGGTGGAGACACTCAGTGGCGGCACCCGGCAGAAGCTCAACCTGGTCCTGGCCTTGATGCACGATCCGCAGGTGCTGCTCCTGGACGAGCCGTATCAGGGCTTCGACTGGGAGACCTACCTGCGGTTCTGGGACCTGGCCGCGGCCTTGCGGGACGGGGGCTGCGCGGTGCTGGTGGTCTCCCATCTCGCCTACGACGCTTCCCGTCTGGACATCCTGTACCGCTTGGACGGCGGGGTGCTGCGGGAGACCGAGCGGACCGGCACGGTCGGGGTGGCCTCGTGAAGCGATGGCGGACCTGCTTCGGGACGGCTATGCGGTTCGCGCTGGTCGAACAGGCCCGTAACCGGTTGGCGTTGCTCATCGTGCTCCTGTTCGTGCCGCTGTGGACCACGTTGGCCTACGCAGTCGTGGCGCAGACACCGCTGCGGTTCTACGTCCGTCCGGTCGGCCGTTTCGTGGTCATGGACGGCAATGTTCTGACGCAGGTTGTCGGGGCGCTGCAGGCTCTCGCGCTGGTCGTCGCCTTCATGATGTTCGTCGCCACGGTCCGCTCCGCCGTCTTCGACAGGCGTCTGGTGCAGGCCGGCTTTCCGCCATCGTGTCTGGCCTTGGCGAAGTGCGCCTCGCTCGTCCTGGTGGCGGCTGCGGTCGCCGTCTATGCCACCGCCTGGATGCATCTGTTCTGGCGGCCGGTACAGCCGGTGGTGTTCGCCGCCGGAATGTTCACCGGGGCGCTGGTCTACGGCAGCATCGGCATCGTGCTCGCGGCCGTGGTGCGCAGTGAGCTGGCCGGCATGTTCCTGGCCATCATGATCAGTTCCATCGATCTGCTGCTGCAGAACCCGCTGATCAACCCGCAGTCGGACAGTGCCCTGGTGCGGTACCTGCCGGCTCACGGCGCGGTACAGACCGCGGTGACGGCCGCCGGCCTGCACGTGATGCCCTGGAGCTGCCTGCTGCTGGGCTTCGGGTGGGCGCTGGGCATGGCGGGACTCGGTATGGCTGCCTTCGCCCTGCGTACCCGCACCCACCGGCCGGCCCGAGCATCCGCGCCGGGTGTGGTGGAGACCGCTTCGGCGCCGTGACCAGGGCTGTCCGGGGTCGTTGTGCCGGGGGACGTAACCGCTCGACCATGTGTCGCGAGGGCAGGGGGCTGGAGTGTCCGAGCAGGAGACCGTGGTGGCGACAGAGTGGGAAGCGGACCCGGCCCCTCCTGCCCACTGCCGGGAAGCGTCCGGTGTGCTGGCCCGGGGCGACGCGCGCTGTGCGTGGTTCGTCAGCGACGGGTTCGAGCCGAGAAACTGGATGCTGGCCCTGGCGCCGCTGCTCGGATGGCACGCCGACGGCACCAAGGGATTGGGGTGGGGCCTGCTCGCGGCCGTGTTCACCAGCGTGCTGCCCTCGGTGATCCTGCGCCTGGGCGAACGCCGCAGCTACTGGAGCGACCGGCACGTACGGCAACGCCAGGAACGTCTGGTGGCCGGACCCGTCGTCCTGGCCTCGGTCATCACCGGTACAGGGCTGCTGTACGGGCTGGAGGCCACACGTGACGTCCGTGCGCTGGTGGCCGCGATGCTGGCCGTACTGCTCGTACTGATGGCGATCACCTTCCTCTGGAAGGTGTCGGTGCATTCCGCGGTCGCGGCCGCCGCCCTGGCTGTCCTCGCCTCGCTCTACGGGCCGTGGTGGGCACTGTCCGCCCCGCTGGTGGCGTTGATCGGCTGGTCACGAGTCCGGCTCCGGTGCCACACCATCGCCCAGGTGGCCGTCGGAGCATGCGTGGGCGCGGTCGTCAGCAGCGCGGCTTTTGACCTCCTGCGATGACAGGGAATGACCCAGATGCGAACCTTCCTCCCTCCCAGCGCCGCCGATCTCTTCCTGCGCGACCTGGAACAACGCGCGGAGCACCCGGACGCCGCCTCGACCATCGGTGCGGTACTGCATCTGTCCGGCGCCGTTCCCGCGCTGCCTGACCTTCAGGAGTACGTGGCCGCGCGCCTTTCCCACCTTCCGTGCATGGCGCACCTCCTGCACGGTGACGGCCGGCAGGCTCAGTGGGTACACGCCCTTCCCGACCCCGCGCATCATGTCAGCGCACGTCGCGTGGCCAGGGGCCCCGAAGCTCTCGAGGCCGCGGTACAAGACCTGATGCGCGCCCCCTGGCCCGAGGACGCCCCGGCCTGGCGCCTGGTCCTGCTGCACGGACAAGCCGCCGACGGGTTCGCGCTGCTGTACCTGACCCATCACGCCGTCCAGGACGGCGGCACCATCGTCGCGATCCTGGAGGCCCTCTTCAGCCCGGACGCGCCCACCGAGCAGCCTGCGACGGTACTGCGGACACCGCCCGCCGAGCCGCGGCCCCGGCTGCGGCAGGTACTGCGCAGCGCCGCCGTCCTGCTGCGGCATGCCAGGAAGCACCATGTGTGGACCTCGCCCTCGCAGCCGCTTTCCAGCCGCCGTCACACTTCATGGGTCCAGGTGCCTGTGGTGTGCCTCAAGGCGGTGGCCCGTGCAAGTGGCGCCAGCATCAACGACGTCTATCTCGCCGCCCTGGGCCACGCCTTGGCGGAGTGGGCGAGCACCTCTTGGCCGCGCGCCGCCGAGACCCCCCTTCCGGTCATGGTTCCCGTCAGCCTGCGCACGGCCGACGAGTGGGCGGTCCCCGGCAATCGTCTCTTCCTGACCCGCGTCGACCTTCCGGGCGGCCTTCCTCCCCTCGCGCAGCGGCTCGCCCGCACCAGCACGGTCACCGCGGCTCTCAAGCTGCCCGGACACCGTGCCGTACTGCGCGCGGCCCTCACCCGCCTGCCCGCCGGGCTTCTTCAGCGCCTCGTGACCGTGAGCACCGCCCCGGGCCGGCTCACCCTCGCCGCTTCCTGCCTGGTGATGCGCAAGCGTCTGCGCTACGGCGACGCGGTGGTGAACCGGATCGATCCCGTCATGTGCTGCCCGTCGGGCGCGCCCCTGGCGGTTGTCATGCTCGTCTACGCCGGTGAGGCGAGTGTGTGCTTCCGCATCGATGAAGCTCTTCCCGGTGCCGAGAGTCTCCCCGCACGGTGGCGGCAGGCCCTGGAAGACCTGTCGGCAGCCGGTGAGCGGCCGACGACCGGCCGCCCTGGAGCCGCCGCGGCTGCGGCAGCCGCCCCAGGGCCGGGGCCGTCTACGGAGTGATCACAGCGCCCGTTCGACGCTCCACAGCGGCAGGCGCTCGAAGAGGGTGACGGCCTCCTCACGCCAGCGCGGGCGCCAGCCGGCGGCCTCGGCCGAGGCCAGTTCCGCGAAACGGCGCATGTCAGCCCGCAGCTTCTGCTCGACACCGCAGCTCGTGGCGATCTCCCGGACGGCGGCCACCGTCTCCGGCGTGCAGGAGGAGTCACCGAGGGCGGATTCCACCACTGCCCGCTCCGGGCCGCTCACGGCTGCGAGCAGAGAAGCGATGGTGTAGCTGCGCTTGCCGCTGCGCAGGTCGCTGCCGGTGGACTTACCCATGGTCCGCGCGTCGCCGAACAGGTCCAGGTAGTCGTCGCGCATCTGCTCGTAGATGCCGACCAGCCGCACATAGCGATGCAGTTCCGCATCGAAGCGAGCCGGCTCCTCGCCCGCGGCCAGCAGACCCAGTTGCAGGGGGGCGAGAATCGAGTAGCGGGCGCTCTTGTAGTCGGAAACGGCGTGCAGGAGTTCCTCGGACGGAAGGTCGGTGAAATCCCGTTCGATGTCGGTGATCTGGCCCACGATCATGGCGGAGGCCGCCGCGGTCTGCACACCGACCATCGCATGACGCACCGCGAGCGCGGCCGGGCAGTCGAGGAGAACCTGCAAGGACAGGGCCAGGGCGAGGTCGCCGGCGAGGAGGGCGAGTCCGAGGGCGTCCTGGGGGTGCCGGGGGAACTTGTGGCGGTAGGCGTAGTAGGTGGAGGGACCGCCCCGGCGGACGGGGTCGTCATCGATGATGTCGTCGTGGACCAGCGCGTGCGTCTGCAGCAGTTCGACGCTCAGTGCGGCATCTTCGAGGCCGGGGACGGGGTCGGGTGTCACCAGCCGGGCCGCCTCGTAGATCAATGCCACCCGCAACCTCTTGCCGCCCCGCACCGACAGGTCCCGCAAGAGGTCGAGGCACTCGGGAGTGAACCGGCTGGACGTGGGAGCGTCGAAGGTGTCCGCCAGGTCGTGGAAGTACTGCTCGAACCGTGTGTTGAAGCGGCGTGCGTAGGCGGCGAAGCGCTCTTCGACCTGTTCGGTGGGGACCTGGTCGGTGGGAAGGGCGGGATCGGTCACGAGAAAGGTTCCGTTCGTAGTGCCAGGCGCTCACAATTCCGCGGCGCCAGGAGTCGGACAGCGCTGTGTCCGGCCAGGTGTCCCGGAAGCTGCTGGTGGGTTCAGGAGGTGTACTGGGTGGCGGTGACGGCCAGTCCGCGCAGCGCCCGGGACGCGGCCAGCGGCAGCGCGGCCTCGTCCAGCACCCGCAGGACCTGGTCATAGCGGGAAGTGATCATATGCTCGGTGTGCTGCCGCGCGCCGGTCTCCTCCAGGATGGCCCGCACTTCGGCCGCCCCATGCTCATCGAGATCGGCCCGGCCGACCAGGTCGCGCAGACGACGCCGCTGCGCCGGGATGGCCGCACGCAGACCCAGAGCAAGGAGAACAGTGCGCTTCCCCTCCCGCAGGTCCCCCAGCCCAGGCGCGCACGCACCATCCGCGCTGCCGAAGACGTCCAGCAGGTCGTCCCTGATCTGAAACGCCTCCCCCAGAGGCAGCCCCAGCGCTGTGCACACGCCCAGGGTGGTGTCGTCGGCGCCGGCGACGGCGGCTCCCAGCTGCAAGGGACGCTCGACCGTCGCGGTGGCGGTCTTGTAGCGGACGATCTGCAAAGCCGCGTCGACATCGTCATCGGGGCCGGCGCCCATCACATCCAGGTACTGGCCGTACATCACCTCCTCCAGCATCGCGTCGTACAGGGCGTGCACCGCGCGGCGCCGCTGGACGGACAGTTCGGCGGTGTGCAGCAACTCCTGTGCCCAGATCAAGGCGAGATTGCCCACCAGGAGGGCACCGCCGGCACCGAGCCTCTCCGCCCGCGGGGACGGACCAAGGCGCGTACGCAGGGCACGGTGGACCGCAGGGCGGCCCCGGCGCGTGTCCGAGTCATCCATGATGTCGTCGTGGATGAGCGCGAACGCCACGAACAGCTCCAGCGACGCCGCCACTCTCAGCACGGCCGCCCTGTCCTCGCTCCCGCCCGCGGCATGCCAACCCACGACGCACAACAGGGCCCGGATGCGCTTGCCGCCAGCAGCCAAGAAGTCCCGCAAAATGCCCGCTGCCTCGAGCGGATGACTCCTGCCGGCAGCCACGCGCACCTTGTCCTGAAGGAAGTCCTCCAGCACCGCGTCGACCTCCTCCCGCACAGCACTCAGATCGATCTCCCGAACGTCGATCACACCCGAGGTCACCGGCCGGCCCTCCCGACAAGACGCACGGGCGAACGGCCGTGACTCGCGGGCGACGGGAATCGACGGCCGCGGCGGGCCGAGAGGGGCCGACTGTCTTCGGGTCCAGTCCGTCCATCCGACCGAACCACCCACTTGATCTTCATGCCTGATCAACGACCAAGACAGCCCCAGAACACGTCCCGCCTGAGCACTGGCCACGAGGCGTATCGCCTGTACTGGGTGTATTGCCCTGAGTCTTTTGTTCAACCCCGCCTGCGTTCCTGCTGGTTGCCTCGAAGATCGATCCCTTCCTGGTGTTGTCCCGCTTTCGGGTCGCTTTCTACGACTGCCTGTACACGCGTGCGGACGCGCTCTTCGAGCTGACGGATGCGGTGTTGTGCGCGGACGGCCCGGTCACCTCACTGCCGGAGCTGACCCTGACAGCCGAGATGCAGCGCGGTCACGGCGCGATGTACGCCGTGCTGAACACCGGCTGGCTGGAGCCGGCCCGCTTCCGCAACCTGCTCGCCTCAATTCCACTGCCCGCGCGGCCGACGGGCGGATCGTGCTCGCGGTCGACGTCTCCCCGTGGCTGCGGCCCGACGCCCCCACCAGTCCCGACCGGCTGTTCTGCCACGTCTACGGCCGATCCGGCCGCAGCAGCGACCAACTCGTGCCCGGCTGGCCCTACTCCTTCGTCGCCGCCCTGGAAACGGGCCGGACCTCCTGGACGGCCCTGCTGGACGCCGTCCGGCTCGGCCCCGCAGACGACGCCGCCGAAATCACCGCCACCCAACTGCGCGAGGTTGTCACCCGGATCACGCGTGCCGGACACTGGAAGAGTGGCGATCCGGACATCCTGATCGTGACGGACGCCGGCTACGACGCGCCCCGCCTCGCGATGAGCGACCACAGTTCATCCGGCACGATCCATGGCCGCGACTGTCGTTTCCCCACGACCAGACCAACGACCGTCCAGGCCGAAAGTCACATGATCAACAACTTCTGTCAGGGCCTCTTACAGCACGATGGCTAGCGCGGTCGAGCGCGACGGCGGGGCGCGGGTGATGGCTGGCTTCGGCATCGCGTTGACCTTGACCTGGCTCTATGTGGGTCACCGCCATCTTCGCTACGACCGGGCTGTACAGCTCAGAGCGGCGAGCCGTCTTCCTGACTTCGCCGAGACGGATCGGACCTGTCGTCAGCCAGGCCCGAACGCGCTCCCGCTCATCGTCTACGGGCTGCCCCTGCTTGCCGCCGTGATGTGGGTTGTGCTGCTCTTCCTCACCTGAGCGGAACGATGCTGTACGTCGTCACCGGCCCCCGGCCTCCGGCAAGTCCAGCTGGATCCAGTGGCACGCCACAGCGCGTGACATCGTGATCGACCTGGACCGATCATGGGCTGTTATTCGCCCTTCACGTACTGGAACACCTGGAATTCTGCCTTGCCCCTTTCGCTCGCGATTACGCTGGACGCATGGCTGAATCGTTGTCTCCCGTGGTCACGGGCGTGGCTGCGGGCCGGTGGCGGTCGGGTGGCTGGTTCGCGGTGCGCTTGGGACGCCGCACGTTTGTGGACTCGGTGTACCTGCTGACCGCGCCGGTGAGTGCCACGTTCGGCCTGCTGCTGGTGCTCGGCGCCTTGTGTCTTGGCACGGTCGGTCTGCTGTTGCCGAGCGGGTCGCCGGTCAGGACCGGTGCGGCGGAACTGGCGCGGTGGCCCGCCGACGTGGAGCGGTGGCGGATCGCCCTGGTGCCCTCCCAGGTCGGCGGGGTGCGGGGCGCGCGTCGGCGACCGGGGCAGGCAGCCGCCGCGTCCGACCCGGGGCTGTGGCTGGACGTGGCCCACACGGTGATGGTGCTCCCCGTCGTTGTGGTCACGTCGGTGGTGACGGCGCTGTGGTGGTTCGTCGGCATGGCTGCCGTCACCTGTCCCCTGCGCAGCCCGTACGCGACACCCGGGCCGCTGCAGCCGATGAACCTGTACGTGGGCGGTCCCCGATCCCACATCGCCTTGAGCCTGGGGCTGACGTCACCGGACGAGCGGGTCACCTTCGCGGTCACGTTCGGCCTCCTCGTGCTGGCCACCCTGCCGCTGGTGACCCGCGCGTGCGTCGCCGCTCAGGCCGGGCTGGGGGAGGCACTGTTGTCCGACGTGTCGGCACTGCACCGCAGGATCAGCGGGCTGGAGCAGGAGCGGGACACCGCCCGCGCACAGACCCTCGCCGCGGTGACGGCCGAGGCTGCGGCCCTGCGCCGACTCGAACGCGACATTCACGACGGCCCCCAGCAGCGTCTGGTCCGTCTGGCGATGGAACTGGGCCGCGTCCAGCACCATTTCGACAGCAGGCCGGAAACCGCCCGGGAGGCACTCGCCGACGCGATCGTCCAGGCTCAAGAGACGCTGGAGGAGCTGCGGGCCCTGTCGCGCGGCATCGCCCCGCCGATCCTCGCCGACCGAGGCCTGCGAGCGGCGCTCTCCGCGCTGGCCGCACGCTGTGTCGTACCCACCGACCTCGACCTCGGCACTCTGAACCGCCGGCCGGAACCCGCAGTCGAGACGGCCGCGTATTTCGTGGTCGCCGAGGCCCTGACCAACGTGGCCAAACACAGTCACGCCCACCGGTGCGCCATCGGCATGCGCCACGGCAAGGGAATCCTACGGGTCTGGGTGACGGACGACGGCCTGGGCGGCGCGGCTGTGGCCAAAGGACACGGCCTGCGGGGCCTGGACGACAGACTGCAGGCACTCGGCGGCCGGCTGCGGATAGCTAGCCCCCGCGGCGGCCCGACGACGATCACCGGAGAACTGCCATGCCACTGACCTCGGCCGGAACAGCCCCGGGCACAGCCGCCGAAGCACCGCAGGATCACGCGCCCCGCATTTCGCTGCGGATCGTCGTGGCCGATGACGCGGTGCTGCTGCGTGAAGGCCTGGTCCGCCTGCTCACCGACGACGGCCACCAGGTGGTGGCTGCCGTCGGTGACGGTCCTGCCCTCGTCCAAGCAGTGCTCACCCACCGCCCGGACGTGTCGGTCGTCGACGTACGGATGCCGCCGACCCATACGGACGAGGGCCTGCGCGCGGCGATCAGCGCCCGCGCACAGCTGCCCGGCACCCCCGTACTGGTGCTCAGCCAGTACGTGGAGGTGTCCTACGCCGCCGAGCTGCTCGCGGACGGCTCCGGCGCGGTCGGTTACCTGCTGAAGGACCGGGTCGCCAGAGTCGAGGAGTTCCTGGACGCCCTGGACCGGGTCGCCCGTCGCGCGACGGTACTTGACCCTCAGGTCGTCTCCGAGCTGCTGGCCGGGCAGCGCCGCAATGCCCCGCTGGAGGCACTGACCGCACGTGAGCGGCAGCTCTTGGCCCTGATGGCCGAGGGCCATTCCAACACCGCCATCGCCCGGCAGCTGGCACTCTCCAACAGCGCGGTGGAGAAGCACATCGGCAACGTCTTCGCCAAGCTCGGCCTGCCGCCCGACGGCACCCAGCACCGCCGGGTCCTCGCCGTCCTCGCCTACCTTCGCTCCTGATCCGGCCGATCCGCCAAGGGGCGCGTCACAAGCCGCCCTTGTAGAAGCCCAGGAGGGCCGGCGCCGGGTCTGCCGCAGTACCCTTGTTGGCCAGCGCGATGACGATCACTATCAGCGCCAGCAGGGCCGAGAGCACACCGAACGACCTCATCGTGCGCCGCGTTCGCCCGTCGGACCTGTCTGCTGCAGCGAACCTCCTCCACGACAGCACGCTCAGGCCGACCAGGACGACCGCCACGATGGACGCCATCACGGCAAGCACCGCGTGGTACAGGCCGAAGTCGTCGACCATCACCTTGAGGGCGACCGCGTTCTGGCCGCTCGTGCTCGGGTAGTGGGCCAGGCCCTGTTTGATCTGATCGATCGCATCGGCGAGTTGACCATTGGATGCGCCGAGCGGGAGCAGCGCGGTCGCCGAGGAGAAGGGGGCCATCGCACCTTGGACATTCGCCATTAGTGCCGCCAGCGACACCAGCGCAAGCACGCTGACGAGGATGGCAGCCGAGGCGAGGCCCCTGCCCCCGGCTCCGGGACCGCTGGACCTCAGGAACGCCTTCCAGAGCAGGACGCCGAGTGCGACGACCACGATCAGCAGGGCCGCGGCCAGGACGGCCTTGACCGCGTGGAAGCGGAACCAGTAGTCGACAACCCGCTGGAGGTCCGGGGGGAATCCCTGGTCGCCGGACCTCCAGTACTTGACGAACGCCGGGCTCAGGACGTCGATGAGGTTGCGCTGTTCGGAGAGGCCTCCGTCCGTTCCGATCGCCGCCAGCTTGCTCGGGGCGAGGACGAAGGCGGCGCCGAGTGCCACGGCGAGGGCGACGAGCACAGCCAGTGCCCGACCGGGCACCTCCGCTGATCGCAACTGGGCCTTATGAGTGCGCATGGAGGGTCCTTCGGCTCGATCGGGCATGGGGGGCAGCACCCGAACCACGTGGTGGGCGGGCCCCTCCTCATGCCGATCACGATGTCGCGCCGTCGATCACCCAGTCACTGAGGTACGCCATCCATCTGGGGTGTGGCCTGCCACACCCCAGCCGAGCAGAACAGACTGGCCTCGGACCGTTGCCCCCGGTCCCGCCTTCATCCGGTCGTGCAGCGCACGAGGCTGGGCGGGGGTCACCTTGCGGCTCATGTCGCGCTCGACGGATTTCAGGGCGTCCCGGGATTCCTTGTTCTCCGCCTGGTTGCCGCGCGGGGCATGGTAGCCGTCGTCGTCCTGGTCGCCCGTGTCCCAGGTTTGCTTGCGTTTCTCGAACTCCTTCTCCCAGTCCAGGCCGCCATGTCACCCGGCACCGCGACCCCAGAGTCGCCGACCTCTCCCACCACGCCCACCAGGCCATCGCCCTCAGCACAACCGGGACGCCCTGAGCGCCGAATGCACGAGCGCCGGCAGCCGTAAGCTCGCGCTACGGACGACGAAAACCTCCTAACCGCGTCTCACCGGACGCGTGCGTGGCAGGTCACCGATACACCGTCACGCATCACCGCTTGGGAACGAGGGTTGTTGACGGTCGTCGACGCAACCACCTCCGGCAGCCCGAGGACCTCGAAGCCGAAGGCAAGGCTTGCCCGGGCGGCATCGGTGGCGTAACCGTGACCCCACGCCGAACGCATCAACCGCCATCCGATATCCAACCCCGCGAAGGGCAGGCCCTCGTCCTCGATCGTCGAACTCGGCCTGCATGACCGCCATCGCGGCATCGCTTTGCTCCCGCGTCAGCAGTTCTCCCAGGTGTTCTCGGACTTCGGGATCGGCGTTCATCGCCGCCCACGGCTCAAGGTCGGACTCCCGCCACTGGCGGAGCAGGAGACGATCGGTGCGCAGTTCAGGCGTGCCCCACAGCTAACGCGATCAGGATCCGGGTGGCGATCGCTTATATCGAGCCATGCGGTCCTCGCCAATGCCAGACCCGCTGCGTAGATTCTCACGGCCTACACCACCCGGCGGGACACCATTCGTCGTACTGCAGTGACCTGCACAGGTTCATGAGCACCAGGGACTTCGAAACCGCCCTGCGATATGGGGCGCCGATAGGGGGTGACGGTTGTGGAGGCCCGCCCCGATCATGGCTGCATGTCACACACATCCAGGCGCAACGTCCTCGCCGTCTTCGCCACCGCCGCGGCCTCCGTCCCACTCGGCACCCTGAGCGCCGCGGCCTCGCCCAGATCCACGGTCCCGGCACGCGTACCGTCCCTCCCGGCCGCGCCGACGACGGCGGTAGCGGCAGCGCCCGCGTCCCTCACCTCGCCCCGGTCCTCCGTCACGCTCGGCCCGCTGGACCCCGCGTACTTCACCCAGATCGCCCTCGGTTCCTTCACCACGAACGTCCTGCCCGGCACCCCGGAGCGCCTGGAGGTCACCTCCGGATCCCAGCGCGTGGCCGTCCTCACCAAGGGCGCGCGCAGCGTCGTCCTCACCGGCCCCCAGCGCACCTTCACCGAGAACAAGCAGTCCTTCGTCGACGACTTCCAGCGCACCCTCCCCGACCTGGCACTCCCCGTCGCGGACCGGAAGTACTGGGGCACCTCCCCCGCCGGTGGCAGTTGGTCCACCATGGGGCCGGCCGACACCGACTACTCGGTGGTGCCGGGCAGCGCCGTCATCGCGCTCACCACCGACTACGCGAGCAGACACGCCACCCTCCGGGACGACGAGATCACCGACGTCGACGTCCGCTCGGTCGCGAAGTTCGACAAGGTGCCCACCGGACAGGCCTGTTCGTACGCCCTGTCCTTCGGCTACCAGGACACGCACAACAGCTACCGGGCCCGGCTGTCCTTCCTGACCTCGGGCGCGGTCGAACTGCGCGTGGAGAAGGAAGTCGCCGACACCGTGACCCAGTTGACGTCGGCCACCACCCTCTCCACCGGCGTCCCGGCCGGCACGAACTGGACGATCCGCGTACGCCGCGAGGGGTCGCGCATCCAGGTGAAGGCCTGGCGCACGGACACCGCCGAGCCCACGGGCTGGACCGTGGACGTCATGGACGGCACCTTCACCAAGGGCCGGGTGGGCCTGCGGGCGCTGGCCAACCAGGGCTGCACGAACCTGCCCGTCCAGCTGGTGGTGAGCCGCCTCCAGGTGGACGCCGCGACCTGGCAGCAGCCGCCGACGGTCACCCACAGCACCTGGGTGCGCGTCCTGCCCGCCCCCTTCGACGGGACCTGGACCCCGGCCCTGGAGCAGACCGTCCGCGGCTGGGCCGGTTCCCCGAGCCCCGACGTCCTGGCCCACGCGGCCGCGTTCCTCGCGGGAGCGCCCGCCGTGACGACCGCCGCCACCCCGGCGACGGGCAAGCAGGTCATGGGCAAGGCCGGGTACGGCTACCTGGACCCGCAGGGCTACCGGTACGAGGGGGCGGACTTCCACGAGTACATGAACCTGGGCTGGACCTTCCCGGACGGCACCTCCACGGGCCCGTCCTCCAAGCAGGTCGGCAACCTCGACTGCTCGGGCTACACGCGCATGGTCTACGGCTACCACATGGGCATCCCCCTCGCCGCGGGCGAGGACACCACCGGGACCCGGATCCCGCGCAAGTCCCGCCACATGGTCGACCACACCCCCGGGGTACGGATCGACCAGACGGACGGCACGAACCCGCCCGCCGCACAGCAGCTCCAGCCCGGTGACCTGCTCCTGTTCAACGCCGACTCGGGCGACGACACGGCAACCGTCACAGTCGACCACGTGGGGATCTACCTCGGCGTGGACACCGCCGGCAAGCGCCGCTTCCTCTCCAGCCGCAAGACCGGCCACGGCCCCACCATGTCCGACCTCGGCGGCGCCTCCCTGCTGGACGGGACGGGCACGTACGCGAACAAGCTCCACACGGTCCACCGCATCTGATGCCCGCATTGTTCGCCGGCGCCGGACAAACCGGGCAGACCACCGAGGGCCGGCCCGTACGAGCGGGCGGGCAGCAACGAAGACGTTGTGTGCGGCCCGGCGGGCACTTGGCCACACCATTGCCGTCCAGCTCGGCCGCCACCCGCTTCCGCAGTCGGCGGACCCGACGCCACTGCCTGGCACGACACACCGCCGAACAGAACACCGCATCGGGCCGCGCTTCCAGCCTGAGCCGTTCACCACAGCCCCCGCACACCCGCTCCCCGGTCCGCCCGGCGCCCTCGGACACCCGGCCAGCCTAGGCGCCAAGGCTACTCAGAAGCGGAGATATGGAACAGGCACTCACCT
Source organism: Streptomyces sp. NPDC060000 (assembly GCF_042737375.1). Lineage (NCBI taxonomy): Bacteria > Bacillati > Actinomycetota > Actinomycetes > Kitasatosporales > Streptomycetaceae > Streptomyces > Streptomyces sp. NPDC060000. The sequence continues at coordinate 30,690 of NZ_JBHWUU010000036.1, read as the reverse complement.
TGTCGTTCAACTTCAGGCGCTCGGTGGGGTCGTGGCAACGGTGACCTGAGCTGCCCAGGACCCGGGTTCCTGGGGCGGATCCCAGGTCACATCGACGTCAGCTTGGTGGAAGTCGTGTGCGAGTCCCACCACCATGGCAGCCACGGCGGCCTGTGCCTCGGCTGGGTCGGTGTTGGCCGCCACGTCGGCAAGGCGTCCGCAGAGCATCCCGCCTTCCTCGGTGAGAACACTGTGGCGCCAGCCTTCCGGTGTCGCCAGCAGGACGATGCTTCTCGGTATGCCGAAGGGAGGCCGTCTCTTCGTCACGCGCTCTCGTCGCACGATTGAGCTATCAAACCTCGTGGGCTTCCTGGAGGCAAGTGTCCTGTCTCAGCGGAGATTCACCGGTCTCACCGAAGATTGACGACCGGCCCGTTCGTCTCAGCGAAGGTTGACCGGGGGCGGTCGGTGGCTACGTCGGATGCAGCCGCTCGGTTCCACGTTCGAAATTGGTTGCCGTTGTCGTGCGGCGTGCGGTGATACTCCTGCATGAGCAGGATTGCGCAGGTCATCGTGTTGGCGAAGTATGCGGACGAGGTCATGGAGCCGCTCACCCGGCATGACGAGTCGCGCAGCTGGAAGGGCGTGTTCAAGCCGCTCGGCTTGTTCGTCGGTGGATGGGTCATCGAGTTCCATAGGGAGCGGCCGCGCTCCGGCCTGCTGAAGCATCTGGAATCCCTTCCGTGGCCCAACCCCGAGCAGGTGCAGGTGCTGATCCACGACGAGGAGGACGACTGCTTCGGCTTGTGGATGCTGTACGACGGCGCATTGGTCGAGGTGTCACTCCCCCGGGTCCAGCGATTCCACCCTCCGGCACCACTGACCTATGAGTACTCGCCGAGCCCAGGATTCCTTTGGCGGACGGACGGGGAAGCTGTTGTGCCGACAGGCTTCTCGACTGAACGACAAGATCCGCGACCGGCCTGGTAGCGCAGCATCGCGCAAGTCGCCCTGCCCTCAGCGCAAGCCACCACCTTGCAGAGCAGGTGAGTCGTGACGCACGCCTCCTGGTCTGCTCGTCCCGGCCATCGACGGCCCGGCCGGTCAAACTTCAGTGAGAATGGTCAACCTTCGCTGAGACGGGTCAGCGAGCAGGCGGAAAGGGCTCCGGTGGTGTGCTGTCCTGTCTCACTCAATCGAGTCGTTTTCTCAGCGAACCGAGTCGTTCGGGCTTCTGTCTCAGCGAACCTAGTCGCGCGCTTGAGGTCGCTGGGGTACTGGATGGCTGTACCGGCTGGGGTGGATCAGGCGCGGCCGTGCGTCGAGTTGTCGTACGTGGACGTAGCGCACGGACGCCGTCGGCGTCCGCTGCGGGACTGTGTGACGGGCCGGTTCGAGGATGTCGATCCGGTACGTACCTTCCGGTGGTCGCGCGGTGAGCGCCATTTCCCGGGGTGGTACTGGTCGGCGACGACCGGGCGGCATGTCGGCGTGTCCTGTCTCAACGAAGTTAGTCGTCCACCCCTGAACTGACCTGCGTGGACTGGATTGGGTGAGACGCGAGGACTTGATTCCTTGAGACAGATCTCGGGGCTGGGACCGGAAAGATCGAGTGCTGTCCGGTCCCAGGTCGGGCTGCCGCTGTACTGGTCGGGCCGTCACGCCCTGGCGCCGGCGACTCCTGAGCCGTCCATGTAGTCGCGGACTCGCGTGATCAGTCCGTTGGGTGGAGAAATGCTGCTCAACCCATTGGATCAGGGGGTCCTTGCGGTCCTTGGGGACGTAGCCGAGAAGGATGTTGCGGACGGTGATCTGCTCGACGAGCCAGGTGACGTGGCCGGTGGCGACGGCGCGGCATTCCCACTCCCGGCCGGCGAGAAGTCCGGCGAGCGTCACGACTTGAGGGTGGAAGACCATGGTGAGCGTCAGGTCGGGAGAGGGGAGTTTCCCGGGGCCGTCGGTGAGGATGCGGCGTGCAGTGTCGAGCAGATCGAACGGGTCAGCGGACTGCTGCAGCCAGGCGAAGTACATCTTTCGCGCATCCGGATAGGCGTTGCGAACCCAGCGGCGGCCGTGGCGGGCCACCAGGTTTCGGTGGTGTCTCTGGGCTCGTAGCGTGTCGGGGAGCCTGCTGATGTCGACTTGCTCGTCGGCGTTGGCGATGCCGTTGCCGATTCAGAGGCGGTGGCGGAGACAGACGTTGCGGTCATGAGTGGTCCGTGCGCCCTGCGGTTGCGCGCGACCAACGACACCAGAGACGACCTCGCCCCGGCTCCTGCCCACTCCCGCTCGCTGCGTTCGCGGCGACGCGCAGTACACGCCGAGCCGACCGCTTGGACCACTCCGGCACACCGGCGGCAGCAGCCCCGACATAGGCGCCGCCTCCGAGCAGGGGAGCACCGCACCGGAGTGATTATCGTAATCATTACGTCGTCATCACTACCGAGACTCGCACCACGCTGCCGCGAACGGTCGCGGCGCAGGACTGGCAGCCGCCCCTGAAGCCCACGCGGCCATCAGTCCAAGCGGCGGGCCATGTGCGACCACTCATGTCAGACCGGCCTGCCGCTGACGATGCCGAGCCGGGAGTGGTTCATCCGGCGGGATGCGGCATTCCTCACGCAGCAGGGCCGCACCATCTGACGCCGAAATCAATCAAAGCTCACGTAACATCCAGGCCGACCTGAACAACTGTCGCAGTTGCCCGCTCAGTTGGAGATTCTCCACACCTTGACCAAGGGCACCTGTGCAAAGGGGGAAGGAACAAACCCAGATGACGTCATCCACTTTCCGGCGACGCCTCGCCGGAACCGCAGCAACCGCTCTTCTGATCGGAGCCGGGGCCCTGGCGACCGCGCCTTCAGCAGCGGCCAAGGCGAACCTGCTGACCATCGATACGGTGTCGCAGCACACTCCAGGCCTGCAGGTGAAGGTCACCTACTCCTGTGACGTCGGCATGGACCACGAACTCGTGGCCAACGCGGCGACGCTCAACCACAGCTCCCACGACCAGTCCATCGCTGCGGGCACCGTCAAGAAGGACAAGCTGGTCTGCGACTACAACGACCATGTCGCGCTGGTGACCCTGCGCCCGGCCGCGGGCTCACATTTCGACAAGGGAGACAAAGTAAAGGTCACCGTCTTCTACTTCGACAATGACGGGTTCCGGTACGGCGACGCGGACACGGTGGCCGTCCTCTAGGGCGGGTTCGTCCCGGCCGGCGACACACAGGGGATCCCAACGGCTGCGGCCTTGCCGGATGCCGGGAGCTCAGTGGCCCGCTCCCCCGCCCTCGGAGCAGGGGGCGGGGGAGCGTACCTGCCGGAGCGTGGCCGGTCCGCGGGGCTCAGACAGGGGCGGTGACGAGCAGGGTGAAAGCAGCGACGATGACGGCCACGCGGACGTAGTGGAAGCGTTCCCAGCGCTGCAGCTGCTCCTGCCAGTCCTCGGGGCGGTTCTCGGGGGTCCACGTCTTGTTCCGGTTGTTGATCGGGACGAGCAGCAGGACCGACATGACCACGCTGAGGAGCAGCAGCGCGCCGGCGGTGACGACGAGGCCGACGCCGTGGTGGTGCCGTCCGGCGATGGCCCAGACTGCGACGAGGGCGAGCGAGCCGATGTACCAGACCGGCATCACAGCGCCGAGCATCCGGCCCCCGTGGGCGTGACCGCGTTGCCTGCTGTCCTCCGGGAGTGCGTTGAGGATCCGGTTCATGACGAAGGCCACGGCGAACTCGACCCCCACCATCACGCCGACGACCACGGTGGTGACGACCTCAAGTGCGTGGAACATGACGGCCTCTCCTGAAATCTAGCGTCGCTATCGGATGAGGCAACGCTAGTACTATTGCCGCTTGATTGTCTAGCGGTGCTAGGATCGAGCTATGTCGGTTCAGGAACGCAAGGAGCGCGAACGGGCGGTACGCGAGCGCCTCATCGTGGCGACGGCCCGCGAACTCGCCGAGCAGAAGGGCTGGGACGCGGTCACCACCCGCCGGCTCGCCGAGCGCATCGAGTACAGCCAGCCCGTCCTCTACAGCCACTTCCGTGGCAAACGGGAGATCATCGGCGCAGTCGCCCTGGAGGGCGCCGCCGAGCTGGCCGTGGCGGTGCGCGCCGCGACCGCCGCCGCAGACGGCCCGCGCGCCCGGGTCACCGCTCTGGCCCGCGCCTACCTCGACTTCGCCGTACGCAACCCGGCGGTCTACGACGCCATCTTCCAGCTCGACGGCGGTCTGCCGTACGCACAGGAGGACACCCCGGAACCTCTGAAGGACGCCTTCGCCGCCCTGCTGGAGTGCCTCGGCGAGGTCGCCGGGGACGGTGTCCGCCCGGGACTGTTCACCGAGGTGTTCTGGGCTGCTCTGCACGGACTGGCCACCCTGACCCGGGCGCGACGGCTCCCGCCGGAGGACACCGAACGCAGGGTGCAACTGGTGGTGGACCGGCTCGCCATGGTCTGACCACCGCCTCAGTGAGCACGCAGCCGGAGTCGCCGGACCCCGCCGCCGGCCTCCTTCCGTATGGAGCCGAGGCCACATCGACGAGGGGGACCCCACGGATGACCACCGATCCGCAACAGACGCTGCATCACGCCGTGGACGTCACGGTGGACGACGCGTGGGCGATTCTGGTTTCTGGCGCCGCGTCTGGAATCACTGGAGCACGCTCACGATGGCGACACCGAGGAGCACCGTGCGGCCGCTGCTCTTACCGAGGCGGTCTCTGCCCTCGTGTTGGCGCTCGAAATCAGCGATCCGCGGCCCCGACAGGGGGCGTCTCCGCAAACGCGCGACACCGCCGCCGGCTCCCAGCGCTCCACCGACCGAGGACGAGCGGGTCTCTGGGGAAATGCGGCGACTCACCATGATCGCGGAGTACTGGAACCAACTCTGCGGCATCGTCTGTGTCTGGCGTGAGAGCGACGGCTACGACCGGGCCCGATGGCACCGGGTGACCTTCCTGGACACGGCTGCCGAGGCCAGGTACCACCGGCTCGCCGCCGAAGCCGGCCTCCGAACGATCGAGCAACCGTGATTACGGCGTAATCACCTGGTCCCGCTCACTGCTCAAGGGGATCCTCGGCAAGGGCAGGGCAACACCGACGCTGGTCGACCCCGTTCGAGTCCCAGCCAGCCCTCAAGGGAAATTGACCCCAAAAGCGAACGGCAGAAAGGGGCCTCCACGGGCCGATCTCTGCAGGGCTGGTGTGGGATCCCGATCTCGGGGACCATGAAAGGCCGTCAGGCGGGCGGAGGGGTCGTTTCGTCTGTCTGTGACGTCTCCGCCGGCGTCCGATTGGGTGAAGCCGGGATCGTAGCGCTCGCGGGCAACCCCACCCGCGCGCCGGGTGGGCGGAAGCTCATGTACGTGAGGCCAATGAGCGCCGACGCTGGGATCGGACGCATGCACCTCACGTACATGCGTTTTCACCTGATTCACATGCCCTTCGACGACCCTTGATTCCGTACCGCCTTCGAGTGGCTGAACGACGGCAACGCGCAGGAACCTGTGCCTGGCCTGCACGTCTACGAGCGGCCGGAGGAACTGCGCGCTACGGGCGACGACACCACGCACCCGTGGCGGCTGGGCCACCACCCGGGTCTCACGCTGGCCGCCTTCCCCTCGCAGGACGACGCGCGGCGCGCCGCGTACGAGGTCGCCGCCTTCGCCGACCGGACCCGAAGCGCCGAGGACCTGCGCACGGACCCGTCCTTCGACCTGAGCGGCTACTTCGACCGGCTGATGGAGTGCGGCCCGCAGGGCCGAACTTGCTGAGGTCAGCGGTTGGCCGTGACGTGCCCGGTCAGCTTCTCCCAGTTGCCGGATCCGATGGCGGCCTTTTCCTCGTGGCTGAACGGCGCCTGCTCGAGGAACGAGCGGGCGACCCCGTTGGCGGTGTCGAGGAACGGGAATCCGCCGGGCCGGGTCCCGAATGTGTACGGGTAGTCGGTGGAGTACATCATCCGTTCGGTCCCGACGACCTCCGAGGTCCACCGCATGTAGCGCTCGCTGACCGTGCCGCTGCCGCACACCCAGAAGTTCTGCGTGAAGTAGTCGGCCAGCGGGCGTTCCAGCTTCGCGTTGTGCGCCAGGATCCCGGTGTGGTCCAAATAGAACAGGACGACCTCGCCCCAGTGTCCGGTGATCACCTGCAGCTCGGGGTGCCGGTCGAACACCCCGGAGAAGATCATCCGCAGGTACTGGACGCCCAGGTCGAAGTACCAGCCCAGCCCCGCCGTCGCGAGCCCCATGCCCGTACTGCGCGCCTTCCCGACTCCGTCGTCGAAGCCTGAGTAATACGCGTCGAGGACCGGCTTCACAGGGGTCTGCGGGTGGAAGTGCAGGGGAACTCCCAGTCGCGCGGCGGCCGCGTAGAGCTCGTCGAACTCCGGGGCGTCGGCGAGCTTGTCGCCGGTGCGCCCATAGAGCATCGCGCCGGGGAACCCGAGCTGGGTGACCGCACGCTCCAGTTCGGCCGCGGCGGCCTCGGGCGCCGCGGTGGGGATGGCGGCGAAGGCTTGGAAGCGGTCGGGCCGCCCGGCGACGATGTCGGCCAGCGTGTCGTTGGCCTCGCGGGCCTCGACGACGGCGTCTGCGGCGCTGAGGTTCTGCACGCCCGGCGAGGCCAGGGACAGGACCGCGACGTCGATGCCCTGGTCGTCCATATCGGCCAGGCGCTGCTCGCCGAAGTCCCGCAACCGCCGGGCGAACGGCTCGTCGCCGAACCCGAGCTGCGGAATCTGCGGCATCCCCGCCTTGGCCCACGCCTCGAGCAGCCCGGGCAGGGCGATGTGTTCCTCCAGAGCCATGATCTTGATCTTGTCTGGCATTGCGTACTCCTGTTGTCAGTGGTGTCCAAGCGCGTTCGGGCACGGATGGCCGATGACCTCCGGGCCTGACCCCTTGCCGAGGCGACTCGCGGTACGTGCTGCCGCGTACGCCGGTGCTCGCCGAATCCGCGGCCCGGACTGCTTGCCGGCTTGGGGCGCCAAGCGGCGCCCATCCGATGATGATTCCATCGGCAACACCAAGACGGTATCACTGATACTGGCACCGATCTGTCGCCGCGATATCATCGATTCATGCCTCGACGAACAAAGGACGACGTCACCCCCGGCCCCGGCGGGCGCGAGCTCACCCGCCGACGCGTGATCGAGGCCGCCGCGGACCTGCTCGGGCGCGAGGGTCGCGAGGCGGTCACCACCCGTGCGGTCGCGGCGGCGGCCGGTTTGCAGCCCCCGGCGATCTATCGCCACTTCGCCGACATGGACGAACTGCTCGATGCGGTCGCCGAGCATGGCTACGCCACGTTCCTGGCGGCCAAGCGCGCCGAGCCCAACCCCGGCGACCCGCTTGAGGACCTTCGCGCCGGCTGGGACCTTGCCGTCGAGTTCGGGCTCGCGAACCCCGCGCTGTACGCGATGATGTACGGCGAGCCCAGGCGCGGCACGACCTCTGCCGCTTTCCAGGCAGGCATGGAGATTCTGCTGGGCCGCATTCGCCGTCTCGCCGCGGCGGGCTGGCTACGCGTCGAGGAGCACCTCGCGGCCGCGATCATCCACGCGACCGCGCGCGGGGCCGTCCTCACCTGGCTGTCGATGTCCGACGATCAACGCGACCCGGCCCTGCTCACGTCCCTGCGGGAGGCCATGGTCACCGCCGTCACCAACCAGAAGCCCGACGTGCAGGACCCGGGCGCGGCCGGTGCGGCCCGGGCCCTGCGCGCCGCACTGCCCGAACAGACAGCCCTGAGCAGTGCAGAGCAGCACCTGCTCGACGAATGGCTCGGCCGTATCGCGGCCGACGGGTAACGGGTAGGCCACCGCAAGCCTGCGCGCCTTCTGGGAACATGAGTGTGATGTCGCTTCGCGGCAGGACATCGAGGGCTTTGAGAACTCGTTCGCGGCGGCGGGCCGAGTCGGTCCGCCGTCCGTCGGTCATGCTGGTCATCCGGTCTCTCCCGGTGAAGGTCGGGTGGGGACTGGCGGACGCGCGGCATGCCCAGGGAGACGCCGCGGCTGCGGCGGACCGGTGCGACTGCCTCGTGAATCTGGGCCCGGTCCTCGTCGGTGACCTCATCGAGGTCCTGGCGCACCCGCTGAACCAGGCGGCGGATACGGGCAATCTCGTCGTCCGAGGGTGTGGCCTCGGCCTTGGCCCAGGGGTCGGCGTTGGCGACGGCTTCCATCCCTGATCTTGCGTGGGTATCCCCGGTTTCAGCCGGGGAGGGAAACGCATCCCTGGGCAGCGGTGACCTCGGCGACGTCGCCCTCGGGGCCGAGACGGACGGCGTCCAGGAGCCGGCACCAGGACGTCCGGCCCGATTCGAGGGCGGCGACGAACGAGTACGGCCAACCGGGAATGAACTGGTCCGAGGACCGTCCGCTGCGGCCGTAGACATGGCAGAACAGGCGGTCCGCGCTGGTCGGCGCGTCGGGGCGGAGCCAGTTGCTGACGTCGACCGCCAGGACCAGGCGCCCGTCGGCGGCCTGCGGCATCGGCAGACCGGCCAACACCTGCCGCAGCCGGGGCACGTCCACGTTCCCGTGGTTCAACGCCTCGTACATCGCGCCGTGCCCGCGCCGGTGCTCGGCCACCAGCGTCAGGTCCACCGGCGACGTCAGTCGTACTGGACCGTTCCCCGGGCCAAGAGTGGCGGTGCCTGGTTCGCGAGACCGATCGGATGATCGCTGCGGCAGAATCAGATCCATGGCCACGTCAACTGTAGCGAGTGGCGATGCCTCGCCATGCTTTCAGCTTGTTGACCAGTCGCTCGACGGCGTTCCGCTCCTGGTAGAGGTCTGCGTCGTGGCCGACGGGCCGGCCGCCTCTGGAGCCCTTCTTCTTCCGGTTGGCGGCCTGGTCCTTCTTCTCCGGGATGACTGCCTTGATGCGGCGTTTCCGCAGGTGGGACCGGTTGCCGCGGGACGAGTAGGCCTTGTCCCCGGTGACGCGTCCGGCCGGGTGCGGGGGCGGCCTTACAGGCCCGCGGACCCGTATCTTCTTGAGTGCGGGGATGAACTGCGGGCTGTCTGCGGCCTGTCTGCGGCCTGTCCCGGGGTCAGGACGAACGCCAGCGGGAGCCGACGCCCCGGTCACGGACACCTGGGTAACGGTCACCGGGACGTGGGTGCCGAATGGGAACCTGGGGTCGGACGCGGCCTGGCCGCCCGTACTGGCCGCGGAGTCGGTGAAGAAGGCCGCGGAGCCGTCGAACCCGTACGAGAAACGGTGACCGTCGGCCGTAGCTGAACGATGGTGAAAGGATTCCACGGGTGCCGGACAAGGCAGGTCGTGGAATCCATGACGGAGACGGAACAGAGGGCCGCCGGGGATCAGCGGGCCCGCTTCGAGGCGCTGGCGCACGTCGTGGCCGAGCCGCTGCACCGCTATCTGCTGCGGCGCGCGGACCCCGACCAGGTCGACGACGTCCTCTCGGAGACGCTGCTCGTGCTGTGGCGCCGGATCGGGGACGTGCCGGGTCTGGGACCCGATCCCGTACCCCGTGAACGGCCGGACCCCGACGCCGTACTGCCCTGGTGCTACGGCGTGGCCCGCGGCTGCCTGGCCAACGCCCGCCGCTCGGACCGGCGTAGACGCTCACTCCTGGAACGCCTGACGTGGACGGCCCGCACACCTGCGGGGGACACGACCGACCCCGACCACACCGCCCTGCACGCGGCGCTCGCCCAACTCCGGGCGCTGGACCGGGAGGTGGTCCTGCTCTGGGCGTACGAGGAACTGCCCCCGAGCCGGATCGCCGAGGTGACCGGCCTCAGCGCGAACGCCGTGAGCATCCGGCTGCACCGCGCGAAAAAGAAACTGGCGGCCCAACTGGAACGAAAGACCGGCCCACACCCCGGACATGAGACGGACGAAGGACAAGAAACCGGAAACGGAAGGAGCAGTCGGTGAAAGACGACGAGTTGCTGGCCCAGTTGAAGGCCACGGACCCGGCACTGACCTCGAAGGCTCCGCGACCCGACGTCACCCGTCTTGTGGAGGCCACGATGAGTACGAGTACAAAGACAACCGCGACCACTAGCCCGGTACGAGGAGTGCCGCGCCGACGCCTCGTACTGGCCCTGGCGTTCACGGTCCTGCTGCTGGTGGGGGGCGGTGTCACCTGGGGCGTCGCGCGGGGCGGAGAGGGTGTGGCGGACAAGGCGGGGGCACGTTCGGCGGGAGTCGGCCGGGTGCCCCAGCTTCAGCCCCTGACCCTGACCCTCGCGGACGACGGCTCGGTGGCCGTGAAGTGCGTGGCGCCCACGCCCGACCACCTGCGCCGCCACGAACTCGCCTTCGAGGGCACGGTGACGGCCGAGGAGGGCGACCGCGTGGTTCTCCGGGTCGACCACTGGTACCGCCTCGACCCCAACCTGGCCAACCCTTCCGACGAGGTCCGCCTCAGCAGTGACAAGGGCAACTCGGAGGCTCCGGACTTCCCGCTCGGTGCCCATTACCTCGTCACCGCGGATGGCAACAGCGGCATCGTCCCGATCTGCGGCGGCACGACCGAGGCCACGGACGAGGCGAGGGCCATGTTCCGGGAGGCTTTCGAGAAGTAGCAGGAGAAGCAGCGAAGAGTGGTCGCTTCCTGTCAATTGGGGTCATTGGTCGCGGTACGGCATTGGGAGCGTATTGAGTCGTGATCAAGGAGTGGTTCGAGTGAGGTCCTTGATCCAGATCATTGAGGCTCGAAGGTGGAGGCCGGCGAGGTAGCTGGCAGGGGTCTTGTCGTAGCGAGTGGCGATGCCTCGCCATGCTTTCAGCTTGTTGATCAGTCGCTCGACGGTGTTCCGCTCCTTGTAAAGGTCTGCGTCGTGGCCGACGGGCCGGCCGCCTCTGAACCTCAGCCACTTGATACATACCGAGATCAAGACCCCGCAGGTGAGAGCGGTGCGGATCGCGCGATATGCACCGGCTGACGGGACATCCACATCGCCCGGCGGTGATCGCTGATGGCACATGCGAGGGAGGTGACGGCCTCCGGACGGTCACGGCGGATCGCCTCGCAATGGCTGGCGCGGACGCCGCGTTCGGCGGCGCGCTCCTGGAAGCGGCCGCTGACGATCGCGCCCAGCAGTGGCCGCTGAGCTGGCTGCGCGGCACGTACTTTCCGCTGGCCGTGGTCGACGCCGTCGCCCGGACCGCGCAGGGCCTGGTGATGGGCGGGAGCACCCGGGTCGCGGTGGAGCTCACCGAGGACCAGGCGGAGGCGGCCGGCCTTCCGCCCGGCCACGGCTACCAGGTCTCCGGGATGCTCCCCCGGGTCACCACACTCACCGTGCCGATCCGGCGGCTGCGCTCGGTGGAGACGCCTGTCTCCACCAGCCACCACGACGCGGCGTTCCGGGGCTTTCACTGATGTCCCGTCTCAAATGATCTGGTCTGTGAGTAGGGCTGTGAACTGCGGCGACCAGATCAATTGAGACGCCGGACCGCCGAAATTCTCAGGCGATCTGGTCTTGGATGTCTGGACGTCGGTTGTTGTCTCAGCTGATCTGGTTCGTCCGTGAACAGGGCACACAGCTCGATGTTGAGTCGGATGGGGCGTGTCGAGGGGCAGACGATCTCCGATGGCACGGAAGGCCGCCTTCGGGCCCTCACCGGCTCGCCGGGCAGGCGACTCTTGTTGGTGCCCTCGGCGCAACCTGGCCGGACCGCAGTCGTTGATGAGTGGAGCAAGCGCCGTCGGTGCTGGCCATCGGGGAGTGCTGGGAGGGTCCGTGTTCGATCCGGCAGGCAAGGGGTCCGGTCGTCCTGTGGTGCGCAGCGTGGTGGTGACGGGGGCGAACGGTGGTATCGGGACGGTCACCGCGCTGCGGCTGGCCCGGCGTGGTTTCGATGTGATCGGTACAGCGCGCAGCCAGGTGAAGGCGGATGTGCTGGTGGCTGCTGCGGCCGAGTTGGGGCTGGGCCTGCGGACGGTGGTGCTGGACGTGGCCGATCCGGTCTCGTGCGAGCGGGCGATGGCTCTGGTGGAGGAGATGACGGGGGGTGGCGCGTGGGCAGTGGTGAACAACGCCGGTGTGCCGCAGGCGGGTTCCCTGGAGGACGTGAGCGATGAGCAGGCCCGTCATCTGCTGGAGGTGAACGTCCTGGGTGTGATGCGGATCTGCCGGCTGGCGATGCCGGCGATGCGCCGCCGGGGTGCGGGGCGGATCGTAAACGTCTCCTCGGGCCTGGGGAGGGTGCCGTGGCCGCTGGGCGGCTGGTACAGCGCGAGCAAGCACGCGCTCAGCGCGCTCACCCACTGCCTGCGGGTGGAGAGCGCCCATGCCGGGGTGCGGGTGTGTCTGGTGGAACCGGGCGCGTTCGCGACCGCGATGCTGGACCGGGCGGTCGCCGACCTGTCCGCGGCCGGTGGTGGCGGCGCGGGCTATGAGCGCACACGGACCCTGTTCACCACAGTCAACGGGCGTGTTCCGGGTCCGGAACCGGTCGCCCGGGTGATCGAGCGATCCCTGTCCGCCCGCCGCCCCCGGGCCCGCTACACCGTCGGCCTCGACGCCCGCCTCCTGGTCCCGCTGCACACCGTGTCGCCCCTGTGGCTCACCGACTGGGTCAAGCACACCGCCAGTGGCCTGCCCCGCACCCGCAGCGGCCATGAAGCACACCTCCGCGACCCGGAACCCCAGCCCCGGGCCAGCGCGGGACGGGAGACGGCATGAACCTGCACAGCCGCATCACCCAGGTCGCCGTCCACCTGCCCCCTGGCCGTCAGACCTCACACGCCATCGAGGACCGGCTACGCCGCGACAGCCCCGCCTTGCGGATCCCCGACGGGCTGCTACGGCGGCTCTACGGACTTCAGGAACGCGTTGTCGCCGCCGCCGACGCCTTGCCCTCCGACCTGGCCGCACACGCCCTCACCCAGGCTCTGACACAAGCACGACTGGAGCCGGGCGACATAGACCTGCTGCTGTTCGCCGCCGTCAGCGCCGACGTCCAGGAGCCCGCCAACGCCCATATCGTGGCCGCCAAGACCGGCCTGATTTGCCCGGTCCTCGATGTCTCCAACGCCTGCAACAGCGTCCTGAACGCGCTGGAGGTCGCTGACGCCCTGATCCGCACCGGCGCCTACCGCCGCGTCGCCATCGCCTGCGGCGAGACCCTGAGCCGCCTCAGCCGCTGGTCGCTGACCTGCCCCGCCGAGCTGCGCACCGCGCTCGCCTCCCTGACCGGCGGGGACATGGGCGCGGCCCTGGTCGTGGAGGCCAGCGCGGAACCGGGGATCATCGCTTCCACGTTCCTGGCGAACTCGGCCGGCTGGCCCGCCGCAACCCTTTTCAACCCCTATCAGGTTCCGGGTGCGACATCAGGGCTGAACATCGATTCCGAACGGTTGCTGGCCTCCTTCCTCGGCCTGGACACCCGGGCCAAGCAGTGGCTCAAGCAGCGGGACGTCGACGCCGGCGGCCTGGACCTGGTCTGCGTCCACCAGCCCTCCGTCCCCTTCGTCCACACCTTCCGCGACCGCCTCGGCATCCACGCCGACAGCGTGCTGCCCACCTTCCACCGCACTGGCAACATGGCCGCCGCCACCATCCCCCTCCAACTGACCCTCGCCACGGAGCAGGGACGACTGCGCCCAGGCACGGACATCGCACTCTTCGGCCTGGCCAGCGGCGCAAGCGCCGGAGTCATGCTGATCAAGTGGTAACCCGGCCGGGTGCGCCGGTGAGTATGCGGATCGCCATGAATCGCCCGGAACGACCATCAGCGGGAAGGCCCAGCCAGGTCAAGTGAGAACGGACAGTTGAACCAGATCAATGGAGACGACGAGCAAATCGGACCAGGTCACCTGAGACAGAGACCAGATCGTTCGAGACGGGACAACTGACTCGGTGTTTGGTCTCACCGAAGATTGGCCGTTCTCATCGAACTTTGACCGCATCCTCGCCTGCGCCCTGTTGGCCCAGGAGGTACTTCTTGACCACAGCGGAAGTACGCAGACCGATCTCCGTCAGCCTGCAAGCAGGCTCTCAAGGGGCACCACAAATGGGTGAGTCCTCCGGGGTCTTGTTCCAGCTCTCTCGAAGATCGACCATGTGCACTCCGAGCGATACAGGTTTCCATGTAGAGGGGGCCAGCGCTCCCCCGCCGGTACGGGCCCAGCTCCTGCCGCCAGGGTCCTGGAACTCCAACCAGAGTGAAGACAGCTCTTCATCGGTGACCTGCACGAATGGCAACTGGTCGCGCAAGCTGGCGCGCAGGGAGCCCGTGGGGATCTTGATCTGCTTGCAAGGCTCGAGTGAACGCAAATCCCACCAAAGACGCCTACCCGGCAGGAAGAGGCGCATGTCCGCTGGGTGCGGGTTCCCGTTCATCACGACTACCGCGGACGGAGTTCGGTAGAAGTCAACCTGTTCAGCGAAAGCCTTCTGGCTCAGCTCGGCCGCTCGTTTCTCCTCCCTATCGGCGCGCTGCTCCGCTCTGACTCCCAGAATCAGCCCCGCGAGTGCGGCAATGACAGTGATCGCCGCACCCACTCCCCTGCCGATCTCCGCCCATGTGGGCGCAGGCGCTGTGGGGGCAGCAGGGACGTCGTCGGACTCTGCCGGATTTTGAGGTGCCGGGTCCGCAGGAGCATCACTGTCGGAACCAGTCGCGGGACCGGGATCACCGTCGTCGGGCACAGGCTGCCCCCCGCTATTCGCTTCAGCCATGCAACTGAGATTACAAGCGCAGTGTCCGTCCAGGGCCTCCTTCTCAACACGGGAGATTGGCGGTCCAACTTGAGTGGCAAACGGTCAAAGTTCGCTGTCACAGGACAGAGACACTAGGTCGGCGTGAGCGGAGCGTGTGTCCTGTCTCAGTCGTTTTCTCAAAGAACCGAGTCGTTCGGGCTTCTGTCTCAGCGAACCTAGCTGAATGAGTCCAATGGGTGTCGTTGCGGTCAGTGATCGTAGGCCGTGAGTGATCGCTTGATGGGCTGTCCAGTTTGGTCGTTGTGCCAGATCGCCGCTGTGAGTGCGAGGATCCGGCACAAGACCCGGACTGACACCCCTGCAGGGCTCTTGCCGCCGTGTCGTTCCAGATTGAGCTGCCCCTTGAAGGTCTGATTGATCGACTCGATGACCTGCCGCAGCGGTTTGAACAGGTGCGCCCGGCCGGCTCGGCTTCCCCCTTGCGGGCCGGCCGCAGCAACTTCAGGTGACGCTCGGCAAGGCCGTGCTCGAACTCGCGGCCGAAGTAGTTCTTGTCCCCGATGATCGTCTGCCCGGGGTGAACGGCGAGGACGTCTGGCGCGGTCTCGAGCATGTCGCGCAGCGTTTCGCGCTCGTCCGCCTTGGCCCCGGTGAGTGCGAACAGGACCGGCAGTCCGCCGAGTGTGCACACCAGGTGCAGACGCATCCCCCAGAAGTATCGCGAGTGTGATGCGCAGTAGCCGTACTGGGCCCAGCCTGCCAGGTCCGAGCCTTTGGCCGTCTCACGGGAGCAACCGCAACCGACCGGTGTGGAGTCGACCAGCCACACATCGTCGCTCCACACTGAGGTATCGCGGGCCACGATCCGGATCACCTTGGTGAGCAGTGAGGACGCGGCGCGCAGCCGCTTGTTGTAGCCGGACTGCTGGGGCACGTAGGGAAACAAGTGGCCGAAGTCCCGCCCGACGCGGCGAAGCCAGCGCCGCTCAGAGGTGTATCCGAGCAGCGCCGACATGACCGCGAGCGTGATCAGCTCGGCGTCACTGAGCGTGGGCGTGATTCCGACGGCAGGCCGCCACGGCGCCAGCCACGGCGAAGCCTTCAACTCGTCGTCAATCCGGGCGTAGAGTGCCGTTGCGAGGGTGTCCAGGTCGTTAGTCACACATCGACGTTGGACGCCCTCGTCTCATGTCCGCAGGCGATCCCCTGGACTCATTCAGGGATCCGGGGCGTGCCCACTGCGGTGACTATGCGTCACGGTCATTTCGCAGGGCCTGGATGAGCCAGGGGTACACCGGGATCAGGTTCGGTACTACCTGCCAGCCGTTGACGATCCACACCAGCCGCCAGTATCGGTCTACCCGGGGATCGTGCGCCTCGTCGAACTGCTGGGCCATCCAGTCCCGGAATTCCGTGTCAGGGGTGCGCGCGAGCACCTCGGCGAAGCGGTGCACGAGGTCGTCGATGACGGGTGCGCCCCTGTCGCTGAGCGGGTCGATGCCCGACTCCATGGCTTCGGCCACCTTCTGACGGGTGAATTCCATCAGTTCCTCGCCGGCATCGCATTCGATGTCGAGCGGGCGCCCGGCGGCCTGACGTACGGCCGTCCGGTGCATCCGAGCGCGGAAATCCTCGTCGCCGACCAGCTCGGCGAGCTCCACCCACGCGGCGACCTGCTCGCTGGTCGGATCATCGGGGAGGTCGGGAGTGGCGGCGCGAACCATGGCCACCGCGGTCGGGTCGGCATCCACTGTGCCGAAGGTGCCATCCATGAAATCGTCGATCAAACGTCGGCGTTCCTCGCCGGACAACTGCGTGAGCCTGTGCATGAGTGTGGTCTCCTCGGGACTGGACCCGCGTCTGGCCACGACTCGCAGAACGCTCCGACGCAGTTGCAGCATCCGGATCTGGACGTCCATGGCGTCGGCGTGCGCCGCGGCGACTTCCGCCACCGAGAGCTCGCGGTCCAGTACCCGTTGAATCGTGGCCAGGTCCATGCCCAGCTCGCGCAGTGTGCGCAGGAGTTCCAGACGAAACAGTGCGTCGAGGTCGTAGAGCCGATAGCCGGCGGGACTACGGGTGGTCGGCGCTACCACCCCCGAATCGGAGTAGAACCGGATGGTCCTCACAGACAAGCCGGTCCGCCGGGAAAGCTCCCCGATCGAGTAGAGGGTCGTAACGTCCATGTCCCCCACTCTGCTGTCTCCAGTCACTGGAGACTCAACACCATTGCCCAGCGGGCCCCGACCGAGACGTCCTCCGAGTTGCTGAAGCATGCCTCGCGTTCGCCAGGATGAAACAGGCACGCCTTGCACGCGCTGGGCGAGCGATGGCAGCGACATGCGACACCGCTCGCTGGCGGCCTACGGCTACGAGCCCTTGGACTCAATCATCTAGGGCACGTATCGAGTCGTGATCAATGGGTGGCCCGGGTGAGGTCTTTTATCCAGATCATCGAGGCGCGCAGGTGGAGGCCGGCGAGGTAGCTGTCTGGGATCTTGTCGTACCGGGTGGCGATGCCTCGCCAATCCTTGAGCTTGTTGATCAGGCGCTCGACCGTGTTCCTCTCCTTGAGAGGTCGGCATCGTGGTGTGGCACTCGCCGCGCACATGCAGCCGGTCGATCGATGCGTAGGTCGGATCAGTTGTGGGTGGTGGCCGGTGGGCCGGCGATGGCGGTGAGCCGGAGCTTGGTCTCGTCCTCGCTGCCGGGCACGGCGGTCATGATGACGATTTTGAGCTCGGAGTCGCCGTCGGCCAGGATGTCGCAGTCCACCGTGACCGGGCCCACTGACGGGTGGTCGATCGTCTTGTGGTCCTCGCGGTGTGCGGCCACCTCTCCGGTCGCCCATAGCTCGGCGAACCTCCTGTTGCCCGCGTTCAGGTCGCGGATCAGCGCGGCCAAGCGATTGTCCTGGGGGAAGCGGCCGGTGGCGCGGCGCAGGTCGGAGACGACGGCGGCGTCGGTGGCGTCGCGGTCCGCCTCGGTCACCGGCCACCGTGCGAGGTGGGCGGGGCCGGCGTTCACCGGGAACCTGTCGCGGGCGAAGTTGCGCAGGCGCTGCGGCGAGGCGGAGGGGTCGCCCAGCAGGGCGGCCCACCCACGGTTCCACCACACCAGTTGCCAGTCCGCCGCGAACACGGCAACCGCCACGTCCCCGAGGCGGGCGAGCACCCGCTGCACGCCGGGCGGAAGATGGTCAGAGATCGCGCCGCCCACCGGCGGTACGAGCTGGGCCAGCCGGTACAGGTGGTCCCGCTCGGCGGTGGACAGCTGCAGGGCGCGCGCCAGGGACGCCACCACCGACGCGGAGGGTGTCGTGGCCCGCCCCTGTTCCAGGCGCACGACGTAGTCGACCGATACCCCGGCCAGGTCAGCCAGTTCTTCGCGCCGCAGCCCGGCCGCCCGGCGCCCGCGGGCCGCCGGCAGCCCGGCGGCCGATGGGGGCAGCCGGTCCCGCCACGTGCGGATCATCGCGCCCAGTCCGGTTCCGGGTGTCGTCGACATGATCTCCATCCTCCGGCATCCCCGATCGTGTGTGCGGGCGCGAGGGTGGTACTGGTCTTCCTACCGTCGAAGCGTCCCTGGCCCGCCTCCGTCGTCGGGGCCAGTATCGAACGCATGACGATCACCTTCATCACCGGAGCCAACAAGGGTCTCGGCCGCGAGACCGCCCGCCGCCTGATCGAGAGTGGGCACACCGTGCTCGTCGGAGCCCGCAACCGCGAGCAGGGCGAAGAGACGGCCGCCGCGCTCGGTGCGCGCTACGTCCCCATCGACGTGACCGACGATGCGTCCGTGGCCGCCGCGGCCGCGAACGTCGCCGAACACGAGGGCGTGATCGACGTCCTGATCAACAACGCCGGTGTGCACGGCCCCGTCGGCGACCCCGGCGACCTCACCGCCGCCGACGCCCTCGCCGTCCTCGACGTCAACGTCATCGGCGTCGTCCGCACCACCACCGCGTTCTTGCCGCTGCTGCGCCGCTCGGACGACCCTGTGATCGTCAATGTCAGCAGCGGCATGGGCTCCCTCGCCCTCACCCACGACCCCGGCCGACCCGAGTCGCGCGTGATCGCGCCGCTGTACACCTCCTCGAAGGCGGCCCTGACGATGTTGACCACGCAGTATGCCAAGGGGCTCAAGGGCATCCGCGTCAACGCCGCCGACCCCGGCTACACCGCGACCGACCTCAACGGTCACAGCGGCCCCCAAACCGTCACCGAGGGCACGGACGCGATCGTCGCCCTTGCCACCGAGGAGCCCGGCGCCGGCACCGGACGCTTCGCCTCCCGCCATGGCGAGATCGCCTGGTCCTGAAACCGGCCGTGCCGGATCAGCCGTTTCAGGTGACGAGGAACCCACGAAGTCGTTGCAGCATTCGGGGTGGCTCCAGGGCACAGATCGCATCATGATCAATCTGCGGGAGTCGCCCTCGCGACGGGGCCCGGACCGGTAGATGTTCTTGCGTGACACGCGTGCAACTGACGGATGAGGAGTGGGAGTTCATCGGGCCGTACCTGCCGATCGGCGCGTATGGCCCGTACCCCGAGCGGCTACGGCAGCAGTTCGAAGGCGTGATCTGGCGGTTCAAGACCGGCGGGCAGTGGCGGGAGATGCCCCAGGAGTTCGGCGCCTGGTCGACCGTCCACAACCGCTTCGCGGAAGCCGCGAAGCGCGGCGAGGTGGACCTGTCCCTGGTCAGCATCGACTCCACCACCGCACGCGCTCACCACGACGCCGCCGGGATGCACCTGGACGAAGGCGTCATTACCGCCCTGGAGAAGGCCGCCGCCGAGGAGGGGAAGACCAGGTCAAAAGGGGCAGCTTCGAAGAACAAAACAGGCAGGACGCCGAGCCCAGTCCCGAACGGGAGGAGCGACGACGTATCCGGCGTCGGCGTGCCCTCCGGTTGAAGGCCGCTCTCCTCGGACGCTCCCGAGGCGGGCAGACAAGCGAGGTCCACCTCGCCGCCGACCGCAAGTGCCGCCCGCTGGCGTTCGTCCTGACCGCGGGCCAGGCCGCGGACAGCCCACAGTTCATCCCCGTGCTGGGAAAGATACGGGTCCGCGGCCCGGTCGGCCGCCCTCGCACCCGGCCGGCCGCCATTGCCGGGGACAAAGCCTACTCGTCCCGCTGCAACCGGGCCCACCTGCGCGGACGCGGCATCAAGGCAGTCATCCCCGAGAAGAGGGACCAGGCCGCCAACCGGAAGAAGAAGGGCTCCCGGGGCGGTCGGCCCGTCAGTCACGATGCCGATCTCTACGAGGAGAGGAACACGGTCGAGCGCCTGATCAACAAGCTCAAGGATTGGCGAGGCATCGCCACCCGGTACGACAAGATCCCAGACAGCTACCTCGCCGGCCTCCACCTGCGCGCCTCGATGATCTGGAAAAAAGACCTCACCCGGGCCACCCATTGATCACGACTCAATACGTGCCCTAGTCGCGCGGTTGAGCGTGCTGGGGGCGCTGGATGGCCGTAGCGGCTGGGGTGGATCAGGCGGGGCCCTACCCCGCTGCTGAGCCTGAGTACAGCCGGGTCGTGAGAGGCCCAGATGGGGGATCACACGGCGAGGGTGCCGCCGACGAAGCTACGTTCTGGCGGTGACGCCACGAGTTCGACCATGGTGCCGGCGCGGAGGTCATCGCCGACGACGCGCGTGATCGCGTCGGTGAGCCCGGTGCCGAGGCGCGCGGTGATCTGGGCGGCGTCGGGGCGGTCGAAGACGCCAGCACGGACGCCCAGGATCACCGAGGCATTTGTGTCCACGGCCTTGCCACCCTGCGCGAAACCGCCTGCGGCGACTCCGGCCAGGCGGACGCTTACGAGGTCGCGGGACCATTCGCCATAGACGTCGACGATAGCGTCGGTCAGTGCGGCGACGAGCATGGGTTCGTTCCCGGTCAGCCTGTTTTCTGGAAGGTGGACGGTCAGATGCGGCATAGTGGACCCTTTCCCTTTGAATACAAAGCCTTTGTTTTTAAAGGTATCTGGAGGAGGTCGCTGATGTCCACGGAATCGGACGGTCCAGCCGTCGATGAGGCCGTCCGCACCCTGCTGTTGCTCATGCCACGGCTCGTGGGCCGCGCCAAGCGCCTGCCCATACCTCCGGCGCTCCAGGGTCTGGACCTGGCACCTCGACACCTCGCACTGCTGGCCCACCTGGAGTACGACGGCCCCACCAGCATCAACGAGCTAGCCGCTCGACTGGAGGTGGCCCCGACGACTGTCAGCCTCATGGTCAGCGAGCTGTCACGGCCGGGCGTCCTGCAGCGCACTGCCGATCCCGCCGACCGCCGCCGCCGCATCATCGCCATCGCCCCCGCCTACGCCGCACCGATCGGCGAATGGCTTTCTGGCAGCGCCTCTGCCTGGGAATGCGTCATGCGCGGTCTCGACCCCGCGGAACGCGCCACAGTCATCACCGCCCTGCACGCCTACGAGGCCGCCTTGGAGCAGGCGGGCGACCAGCATCGGAACGCGCAGCTGCGTTGATACTCCATGTCCGCAACGGACTGACCATGCGAGTCCGTGACTACATGGACGGCTCAGGAGTCGCCAGCGCCAGGGCGTGACGGCCCGACCGGCACAGCGCCAGCCCGAACTGAGACCGGACAGCACTTAAGCCTGTTCGGTCCCAGTCCCCGAGATTTGTCTCAACGAACCAAGTCCCCGCGTCTCACCCAATCCAGTCCACGCAGGTCAGCTCAGGGATGGACGACTAACTTCATTGAGACAGGACATGTGCGAGCCGCCCTAGATCTTCGCGCACCACCGGGGCCCGGGGAGGTCGCGCTCACCAGGTGGGAGCAGCGGCGGGCCTGGGAACCGGGCAGGTCAGATGTCGCTCGCGAGTTTCGCCAGGAAGTCCGTGTTGGCCGCGACGTCGTGGCCGAGGATGACATGGCGGTGTGGGAGGACGGCGAGCCGGTCGGCGACCGCCACACGGGCCAGGCCGCTTCCGCCGCCGTCGATGCCGTGGGCCAGGCCGAAGTGGTCCGGGTAGCGGTCCTCCGTCGCACCGCTCATGAAGTCGTCCTCGCCGAGCGTCCGGTCGCCGTCGACCAGGGCCGGAACGGCGTCAGGGCGATCCGGGGGAACAGTAGCCCGGCCGCACAGCCGCCGGTCGCCAGCTCCATGCCGAACCAGTTGCTGAACTGGTCGGGGAAGACCTGCACCTACCTGACTCCCCGTTCCCTCCGCCGGACGATGCGCTGACAGGAAGCGGCAGGAAATCGGCGGGCGGTCAACCTCCTCCGGGCGCCGGAGGGTCCCGGACTTGCGGACAGGGAGGACCGCGCCGGGGCGAGAAAATGCTCAGGCGTCCGGGCGGCAGCGGCGGCGGTAGTAGCCGTAGGTCAAAGCCAGCACCAGGGGGCCCCACAGGGTCAGCAGGCCGCTGACCGTCATCGCCAGCATGTCCCAACCCGGGGCGTACGGGAAACCGGGCGAACCGTCGATGCGGAAGGCCGTGAAGACCCAGTTGACCATCAGCCCCAGGAGGAGGAGCCCGCCGACTGTGGCGGGAACGATCGCCGCGAAGGGCGGGATGCGGCGGCCACCCAGTTTCGGGACCCAATTGGGCACCACCTCTCCCCATCGGCGCACCAGCCCGAACCCGAGCAGCGCGAACGCCTCCGTCAGGAGACTGAGTCCGAAGACGTACGGGATGTGCCACCACGCCGACGGAGTGTTGTCCCCGCCCATCGCGTAGCCGAAGCCGATGGGCAGCCGCCAGAGACACACCGGCAGCCCCACCAGCGGAATGAGGCGGGCGACTCTCTCCGCCCACAGCGGGACGGGGCGCTCCGTCCCCCTACTCCCAACTGCCGTATAGCTTATGTTGGTTGACATACTCTCAGTGTTCCTGGTCTTCCCCTGCCGGGGATCAACCTGCAGGTTGACGTCACTACCCCGCTCGGTTGACGACATTTGCAGTCAGCTGAACGCAGGTGTTCCGGCCGGAACACCTGGACTGGTTCAACCAACTTGCCTGATGTGTCTCAGACGCCATCCGCTTATCGATCACGGGGCGGGCCTGGTCGAACCGGGTTCCTGATCGGGTGATCGCGCGAGTGAGGTTGATCCCGGGGAGTGGACACCGTGCTTCATGCGACGAGTGACAGCGTAGGTGTCGTGATCAGTTGTTGTTCAAACTCGGCTGGTGTGCGGCAGCCGAGCGCGGAGTGGCGGCGGCGCCGGTTGTAATAGGAAAGCCAGCGGAAACAGCGAGCAATGCTCATGACCTGTGGATCGGCCTCGGATTGGACGCGAAGGGCGTACCTTCCCGAGTGATCGACTTCTGGTCATCGAGTAGGCCGACGTTGCACCGTCGGTCGGGAAGGCACGCCCGTGCTGAGCGTAGTGAATGCCGATGGAACGACCGAGACCGGCTCCCTGATCGACGACATCGTCCGGGAGGGCGCAAGGCGGATGCTGGCCGCCGCACTGGAAGCTGAAGTCAACGCCTATATAGCCGAGTTGACCGATCAGCGGGATGAGCACGGGCGCCGTCTGGTGGTCCGCAACGGCTACCACCAGGCGAGGATGGTCACGAACGCGGCCGGGGCGGTCGAGGTGAAGGCCCCGCGGGTCAACGACAAGCGCGTCGATGAGTCCACCGGCGAACGCAAGAGATTCTCCTCGGCGAACCTGCCGCCGTGGTGCCGCAAGTCCTTGAAGATCAGCGAGGTGCTGCCCCTGCTCTATCTGCACGGCCTGTCCTCTGGCGACTTCGTGCCCGCCCTGGAGCAGTTCCTCGGTTCGACGGCCGGCCTCTCACCGGCGACGGTCACCCGCCTCACCCAGCAATGGCAGGCCGATCACGCCGCGTTCGGCGAGCGCGATCTGTCCGCCTGCGACTACGTTTATGTCTGGGCCGACGGCATCCACCTGCGCATACGCCTGCGCAGGGCGAAGTCTTGCGTGCTCGTGCTGATGGGCGTGCGCGCGGACGGCACCAAAGAGCTGATCGCCATGAACGACGGCTACCGCGAATCCGCCGACTCGTGGGCCGACCTGCTGCGGGACTGCGCACGCCGAGGCATGCGCGCTCCCGCCCTCGCCGTCGGAGACGGCGCACTCGGGTCCTGGAAAGCCCTGGCCGAGGTATTCCCCGAAACCCGGCATCAAAGGTGCTGGGTTCGCAATATCGCCAACGTCGCGAACGCCCTGCCGAAGTCCGCCCAGCCCGGCGCGAAGAAGGCCCTGCAGGAGATCTACAACGCCGAGGACCGCGATCACGCGCTCAAGGCCGTCGCCGGGTTCGCCAAGACCTACGGCGCGAAGTTCCCCAAGGCAGTCAAGAAGATCACCGACGACGCCGACGAGCTCCTGGCGTTCTACGACTTTCCCGCCGAGCGCTGGGTCCACCTGCGGACAACCAACCCGATCGAGTCGACTTTCGCCACTGTCCGTCTGCGGACCAAGATCACCCGGGGCGCCGGCAGTCCGGCCGCCGCCCTGGCCATGGATTTCAAGCTCGTCGAGTCCGCACAGCAGCGGTGGCGAGCCGTGAACGCTCCCCACCTCGTCGCCCTCGTCCGCGCCGGAGCCCGCTTCGAACGCGGCCTCCTGGTCGAGCGACCGACGGCCGCAGCGTGATGCAGGAAAGACGCCAGCAGGGGCGGTCTTGGTCGCGAAACAACCGCGGCTACGTTCTGCTCAAGGTGGACACTGTCGAGGACGACGCCTGGATGTCCCAGCCAGAAGCCGCCCGCCGCCTGAACGTCACACTCATCCGGGTTGGGATGCTCATCGCCAACCGCCGTCTGATACCGGCGGAGAACCCGGCCGGCCAAGCTGGAGTCACAACCGCCAGCGTTCAAGCCGAGGAAACATGGCGAGCGAACGCGAGCGGGCGGGCGAAGTTCGCCCGCCTCCTGAAGGACACGATCAACTGGTTCTGATCACTGATCCACAAGTCTTGACGATAGCTCCGGAACAGCTCGAGTCGGGTCTGTGCCTTTGAGGTCCAGCGGCGTCCGTGGAGCAATTCGCGCTTGAGGCCCTGGACGTAAGACTCGGCGAGGGCGTTGTCGTAGCTCGAGCCCACTCGGCCCATGCTGCGGCGGATGCCGTGGCGGCGGCAGACGTCGGCGAAGGCGGCCGCGCTGTATCGGGCGCCTCTGACGGTGTGGAAGACGACGCCGTGGGCCCGGCCGCCGCGGGCGGCCACGGCCATCTCGATCGCGTCGGTGACCAGCGAGGTGCGCATGTGGTCGGCGATCGACCAGATGTCGATCACCGTGGCGAGGTAGAGCCACGTCGAACCGACGGCTATGTAAGTGATGTCGCCGCACCACCTGGTGTTCAGAGCGTCCGCGGTGAAGTGGCGCATCACCAGGTCCGGCGCGGGCGCCGCGGTCCTGTCCGCGATCGTCGTCCGCTTCTTCTTCCGCAGGTGGCGGCCGACGATGTGATTGGTCCGCATCAGCCGGTGACGCGCTTGCGGTTGATCCTGTGCCCTCTCGCCCGCAGCTCGGTATGGACGCGCGGGGCGCCGTAGGCGCCACGGTGCTCGGCAAGGCCCTCAAACGCCAGTGCTACGGGCGGGCCAACTTCGACCTGCTCAGACTCCGGATACTGCTCACGCCTTGACCACGTCACGTGATCGCCGCCAGAGCCGAATTACGCGAACGTCCACACCTTCATCGAGGCGTCGGCATGAGAGACGCTCGCGCCGGCCCACATCGCCGAACTGTGCACTCACGCGCTCGGCCTCGGCTACCAGCACTCACGAACGGCCTCGGCGATCCGGTCGGCCGCCCACACCGCCCGGGACGGGGCGAGCCGGCCGTACCCGACGACGAGGGCAGGCGCCTGACGGCTGATCGTGTACCGGGCGAGCGGCACCACCGCGACGCCCAGCTCGCTCAGCCGTGCGACGACGGCATGCTCGTCGGTGCCCTGCGGCAACGGCACCGTCAGATGCAGACCGGCGGCGATGCCGTTGGCGCTGATCGCGACGTGCCTGGTCAGTGCGGCGACCAGAGCGTCCCGGCGGGCGCGGTACGCCTTACGGGCCCGCCGTAGATGCCGGTCGTAGCCGCCGGTCTCGACGAAATGCGCGAAGGTGAGCTGTTCCAGCGTGCTGGGGCCGCCGCCGGTCGCCTCCAGGGCCGAGAGCAGCGGCTTGCGCAGGCCGGCGGGCGGCACGAGCCAGCCGAGCCGCAAGCCGGGGTGCAACGTCTTGCTGACCGAACCCAGATAGGCGACATGTTCGCGCCCGAGACCGGCCAACGCGCCGACCGGCCTGCCGTCGTAACGGAACTCGGCGTCGTAGTCGTCCTCCACGATCAGACCAGAACTCTGCGCAGCCCAGGCCAGCAGGGCCCGACGACGGTCCGGCGACAGCACCGCGCCGGTAGGGAACTGGTGGGCCGGCGCGCAGACCAGCGCGCCGACATCCGCCCGGCGCACCGCCTCGACGTCGACACCCGACGAGTCCACGGCGACCGGCTCGATGCGCAAGCCCGCGGCGGCGGCCACCTCCCGCAGGCGGAACCAGCCGGGATCCTCAACCGCCACCCCGGAGTTCGCCCTGGTGCTCAGCACGCGCGCGACGGCGGCCATGCCATGCGAGGTGCCGCAGGTGATCAATACCTCCTCGCTCTCCACCGGGATGCCCCGAGCCCGCCTCAGGTAGGCGGCTACCACCTCGCGGAGGCGGGGTACTCCCTCTGCGGGCGGGAAGACCGGCGGCGACCAGTCGGCGACGGTGAGCACGTGCTGAAGGGACCGCATCCAGGCAGCGGCGGGGAATCCGTTGATGTCCGGGGCGCCGGGCCGAAGATCTGCCACACACGGCGGCGCTTCCGGAGCCGCGCTCCGCTTCGGTGCCGGCTCGCTCCGGGTGGCGGCGACCCGGGTGCCCGAACCCCGCCTGGTCTGCAGGTGTCCCTCGGCCGCGAGTTGGACGTACGCCTCGTTGACGACCCACCGGGAACAGCCGAGCTCCGCGGCGAGCGTACGACTGGACGGAAGGAGATGCCCGGGCCCGAGCCGGCCCTGCCCGATGGCGATCCTGATCGCGCCGGTGAGGCGCTCGTGCATCGGGCGACCGTCGTCGGGGAGCTCGACGAGCAGGCCGGTGGCGCGATTGGTCCGGTCAGCAGACACGCGAGTGGACTGTACACCCGGACCGGTTCTTTCTAGCGTCAGTGTTCGCAAGCCCGGCGTTCATGCCAGGCCAGGAACCAGGAGCAACAACTGATGTCATCCGTGAATCACGAGAGCCTCACCGTCGTCGCCCGGCTGCGGGCGAGAGCCGGACGGGAACAGGAACTTCGGGAAGCGTTGACTGCGCTCGTGCCGCACACGTTGAGCGAACCCGGCTGCATCAGCTACGACCTGCACGTCGACGTGAACGACCCGGCCTCGTTCCACTTCCACGAGGTGTGGCGCAGTCGGCAGGACCACGCTGCCAACCTGGAAAAGCCGCACCTCCAGGAGTTCCTCGCCCGCTCGGACGACCTCCTCGACGGCGGCGTCCAAGCGGTTTTCATGCGACGTCTGGCACCCGTACCCACGGCTGCCTGATCATCGACAACGCGGCTCGTTTCGGCGCGGCCCGGCTGTCGGCACGGCAAAGACGCCGACCCGCTTAGCTGACTCTGTCGGGGATCTTGGAGCTTTCCGGTGCGCATGCATGATCAGCTGGCATGCTCGGGGCTGTTTCGAAGACCGATGCGCCATAAGGCCCCCAGCGGCAGAAGCACAATCCGCCGTCCCAACCCAAGCCCCGCAGTGAGAAGCTGTTGCTCTATCGATCTTGGTGGGCGTGAGTTCGAGGTCGTCGACTCGGTCGGGTGATCTCGTGGCCGACCGGGCATGAAAGCGGGGCCTCCCGCACAGCTCGAGGGTGTCGAATCCAAACGAGCAGCAGGAGGCCCCTGGTGCTGCAGTCTTCCGTGCCGGCGTCGATGGCGTTCAACTCGGCGTCCCCGTCGTGTGATTGTCTCGCTCACTCACCGGTTCGGGAACGCTGCGGACCGGCCGTACAGGCGACCGAAGCATCTGTCCGACATGAGCGACGCGGAGTGGGCCGTCGTACGTGACGCGATGCCGGTTCCCGGCTGGCTCGAGGGCCGCGGCGGGCAGCCGGAGAGCTATTGCCACCGGCAGATGGTCGATGCGGTGCGCTATCTGGTCGCGGGCGGTATCACCTGGCGGGCGATGCCTGCGGACTTCCCCGCGTGGGACCGCGTCTACGCCTTCTTCCGGCGCTGGCGGGAAAAGGGCCTGACCGCCGAGTTCCACGACCGGCTGCGCGACCGGGTCCGCCGGGCCGCGGGCCGGGACCCGGAGCCGACGGCCGGCATCATCGATGCGCAGTCGGTGAAGGCAGCCGCGTCGGTGCCGGGCTCGACCAGGGGCTTCGACGCCGGGAAGAAGGTCAACGGCCGCAAGCGGCACATCGTGGTGGACACCCTCGGACTGCTGCTGGCCGTGATGGTGACCGCGGCCTCGGTCACTGCCCGGGACGCAGGGCAGACACTCCTGGCCCGGCTGCGTGAACGGCACTGGCGCGTCACGCGGGTGTGGGCCGACGGCGGCTACACCGGGCGCCTGGGCGACCTCGCCCGCGACGCCTGGCGGATCGCGCTGACCGTGGTCAGACGCAGCGACGACACCAGCGGTTTCACCGTGCTGCCGAAGAGGTGGCTGGTGGAGCGCACGTTCGCGTGGCTGATGCACCCACGCCGACTGGCCCGCGACTACTAGACGCACACCGACACCTCGGAGGCAGTGATCAAGTGGGCGATGAGCACGGTCATGAGCCGCCGCCTCGCCCGACGGGCACGCTGAACAGCCCCGGACGTTCCTCCGCCAGCCAGCCCCGCGCGGCCGGCCGCTTGGCCTTCGACCGCACCCCTTCCACCTTCGCCGGGACCGGCTCCAGCCCGAGGCCGGCCGCGAGTTGACGACAGTCCGTCGCCTCCCCGCGCATCCCGTTCCCGCCGGCCAGCACGTCCATGATCCGCTGGTAGTCCGGCGCAAGAACCGCCGGGGCGAGCCCTTCCTCCCAGTGAGGCACCACTGAGCCGGGCACCGCCTGCCTGACCTGCACCGGCCGTTCGCCGGCCACCACGACCGGCACCACGTCCTCACCGCCGCGAGGCTCCGCCAGAACCTCACCCACCGTCTCACGGGCAATCACGAACCGCTCCCGCACCGCCTCCGCTTCCCGCAGCTCGGCCTGGAGAGCATCCACCCGCTGCCGAGCGACGCGTTCACGGCACCTCCACCGAAGAGACGACACAACAACCCGTCCCTCCCGCCGAAACACCACCCCTACACCTGACCAGCGGAAAAACAACGGAGTCCACGGCGCACCTGATTGCCGGGGCCCTGGTGCGCGGGGTGGCGGCTGGGCAGGCTAGTTTGCTCGGATGAGTCTCCTTGATGATGTAGCTGAGCGCGACGGCTGGCGCTGCTGGGTGTGCGACGAACCGGTCGACCCCGACAAGTCGGTGAACGACCCGCAGGGACCCAGCGTTGACAGCCGGACCGCCGACCGAAAGGCCAAGGTCGCCGAGCGGCTCGCGCACCGCGGGTGCAACACCCGCAAGGGCGCGGTCAAGGTGGTCATCGCCTGGCCGGACCGCCTGTACGTGGCCGAACCCGCGCCGCTGATCACCGTTGCCGCGAGACTGGAGCGCAAGGGGGGCCGCGAGATGGTGGGCCGTTGTCCGACCAGGCAGGACGCCCAAGAAGCGGCGGATTGGCTGGTGGACCGGTTCTCCCGACTGGTACCGGGGCTGCCGGTGACCGCCAGCATCGAGGCGGGCGGCGGCCAGTTCCTCGTCATCCTGGCAACCAGCCGCCGCTGACCGGGGATCACCGTACAACCCGGTCGAAGGTCGAGTTGTACGCCGCGATCCGCCGCGATCACCTGCTGGGGATGTCGATGCGGTCGCTTCAGCGTGTGCACAACGTGACGCGGCGGACGATGCGGCGGGCGCTGGGTGGGCAGTGGCCGGAGTCGCGGAAGCCGCCCCGAAGTCGAGACTCGATCCATAGGACCCGACCAGAACGAATGCCACCACAAGTGCCCTGGAAGACCGCGCTGAACGCCTTCGACATCACCTTCAACGGCCGCCTCTCAGCAGCCCATCACCGGCCCTAACTACCCCAGATACACGCTCGTTTGACAGACCCGCGCGCGGAAGGCGAGACGACTGATCAGGCAGAGGCGAAAGCCTCCTCGGGGGCGTCGTCGAGGACGAATCCGTTGTCGAGCCGGACGCGGACCGTGACGCGGAGCATCCGTCGCTGGTAGGCGGCCCACTGCTCTTCCAAGGCCCCCACCTGCTCCTCCAGTTGCTTTCTGCTCTCCGGCGGCATCTGGTGGCCGAAGTCGTCGAGGAGCGACTTGAGGCGCAGATACTCACGGACCTCGTGGCTCTGCTGCCGGTGATGCTCGTCCACACGCTCGACAGTGCCCTCGATACCTGCTGCCAGGGCTACAGAGGCGGCGAAGGCACCCGTCTCCTCCGGGGGCTCCTCGGCTGGGGTCACCGACCCGGCCAACCGGAGGTCCGCCGCCAGCCGCACCCGTTGGCCCACGTTCAGCATCATCGATCCTTCGTCTTCCTCGTCGGTGCGATCCGGTAGACGTGGCGCCGCCAGGCGTACCGGAGAGGACAGGATCATCCCACCCTCGCTTCCGGTCCCGACACGATCGAAGCTCCTCGTCGACCAACGCCCGCACACCGCGCGACGGGCAAACAGGAGCCGAGACGGTCTGCCGAACCTGGCGAGGTTCGCGGCACCGGGCCGGTCGCACTCCCGGAGCACGATGCGGCGGAGGTTGTCCCGGCCCGACCAGGGCCAGGCCGCGGCCGAACCGCTCGCGCAGGCCGGCTGCGAGGGACGACTTCCCTGAGGCGCTGTTGGCGCGGACCACGACCAGCCGGGTTTCTTGGGTGCCCACCATCACGGCCCTCACGTCTACTTCTTCTTTGGCGCCCCGGACACGCGCAGCACCTACGCCCTGGACAGAACGGCACCCACGCCGGCCGCGGCCGCTCCGGAGCGAGCGGAGCG
>NZ_JBHWUU010000035.1:0-83078 GCF_042737375.1 Streptomyces sp. NPDC060000 | reverse complement strand
GGCCCCGGCCCCCCCGGGGGCCCCCGCCCCTATACCCCCGCACGACGGGGGGGCGGCCGTCTTTGGCCGGGCGGCCCCCCCCGCTGTCGTACGGATCCGGCGCACGGCCGACCAGGAGCACAGCCGGTCGGCGCGCGGCCGGTCAGGAGCACAGCCGGTCGGCGCGCGGCCGGTCAGGCGTACGTCTCGATGTCCTTGATCATGGCGAAACCGAGGCCGTACGCGCTCATGCCCCTCCCGTACGCCCCCACGTGCACTCCTTGCGAGGTCGAGCCGGCCAGCACCCAGCCGAATTCGGACTCGCGGTAGTGGAAGGGGGTCGGCACGCCGTCGACCGGCAGGGACAGCGTCGACCAGTCCTCCCCCGCGAGGTCGTCGGCGAGTACCCACGCCGTCTCGGTCTGCTGGTCCAGCCAGTCGTCGCGCAGGCTGTGGTCCATCTGGCCCGGCCAGGTGAAGGACAGCAGGCCCACCCCCGCGAGCCAGGCGGCCGAGGACACGGAGGTGGCCTCCAGCAGGCCCGTGCCGTCCGGGCTGCGCCGCACGGGGTTCGCGGCCACGGTCACGACGACCGCGAACTTCCCCCGGTCCTCACCGGCCGTCTCGTGCCGTACGGAGGGTTCGTCACCGTGTCCGATGGAACCGTGCTCGGCGACTCCGTCGGCCGCCGCACCCACCTGCATCAGCCAGCGGGGCCCCGTGAAGGCCTCGTCGAGGCCGTACCAGGGGAAGGGTGCCTCCAGGTAGCCGTCGACCGTACGCCGGGCGGAGGGGACCTGTTGTCCGTCCTCCGCGGCCGGCGTCTGCGCGACTGCGCGACTCGTCGTCTCCATGTGCCCGGACGCCTCCTCGTTCTCGACGGAACGACCGGCCCGCCCCCCTTCGGGCGTACTCGTCCGCTCCGCACAACAACCAGGCAGCATAGCCACCCCGCTCCGGGCTGCCGGGCAGCCGCCCGGCGCGTGCGGAGTGCGCCCCCTCACACCGGGCGGCGCGAGTGGCTCAGGTGGCGTCCGCGTCGAAGGGCGGACGGTCGTCCTTGCCGGGCTCCCCGGGCTTCTTGGTCATGTCGATACGGCCGTCCCCCGACGAACCCGACAGCGCCGACGGACCCGACGAGGAGGAGGGCCCCGAGGCGGAGGTGTCCGTGTCCCGGCTGTGGACCGCGTCCGTGACGTCGGCCATCTCCTTCTTCAGGTCGAAGCCGTTGCGGATCTCCTTCAGCCCCAGCTCGTCGTTGTCCAGCTGCTTGCGGATGAACGTCTTGGGGTTGAGGTCCTCGAACTCGAAGTCCTTGAACTCCGGACCCAGTTCGCTGCGGATGTCCGCCTTGGCGCTCTCCGAGAACTCGCGGATCTTCCGGACGGTGCGCATCACGTCCTGGATGACCTTCGGGAGCTTGTCCGGACCGAAGACGAGCACGGCCAGGACGACGATCGTCACCAGCTCGAGCGGTCCTATGTCATTGAACACCTGAAGCTCCTTGCGATGTCCGCGGTCCTCGGCCCTCGGCCCTCAGTGGTCAAGTTCGGGTCTTCCGTGGTCCGGGCCGGGTCCACGGTACCTGTCGCACCTGTCCGACCGGTACCGTCTCGGGGCCTCCGAGTACGTGTACGCGGCCGGTTTTTCGCGTTGTTTGCCTTGTGGGACCGGGTTCCGGGGCCCGACCTGTGACGTTTCTGTCAATGTCGGGAACGGACCGGGAGGGGGCGGGGACGGGCCGTTCCCGCCGCGGGGCGCGGGCGCGCCGTGTCAGCCACCGCCGGACGAACCGAGGACCAGGGTGAGAGTACGTTCCCGGCCGCCCCGTTCGACCGTCAGCGCCAGCCGGTCGCCGGGGCGGTGGGCGCGGGTCCTGACGATCAGTTCCTCGCCGGAGTGGACGGGCTTGCCGTCGACCTCCGTGATGACGTCACCCGCCCGGACGCCGGCCCGGTCGGCGGGCCCGCCCGCGGTGACCGGGGAGCCCGCGGCGCCTTCCTGCGTACCGACTCGGGCGCCGTCCCCCGCGTAGTCCATGTCGAGCGTGACACCGATGACCGGGTGGGTCGCCCTGCCGGTGTTGATCAGCTCCTCGGCGACGCGCTTGCCCTGGTTGATCGGGATGGCGAAACCCAGGCCGATCGAACCTGCCCCTGCGGTGTCCGAGTCGGTGCCGTCGTCGGCGGAACGGATCGCGGAGTTGATGCCGATGACGCGGCCCCGCGTGTCGAGGAGCGGCCCGCCGGAGTTCCCCGGGTTGATCGGCGCGTCGGTCTGCAGGGCGTCGACGTACGACACGTCGCTCCCGTCCCCGCTCCGGCCGCCGGCGGTGACGGGCCGTTCCCTGGCGCTGATGATGCCGGAGGTGACGGTGCCCTCGAGATCGAAGGGAGCGCCGATGGCGACGACCGGGTCACCGACCCGGACGTTGTCGGAGTTTCCGAGGGAGAGGGGTTTCAGGCCCTTCACCCCGCTCACCCTCACCACGGCGAGGTCGTAACCGCTGTCCCGGCCGACGACCTCGGCCGGGACGGTCTGGCCCCCGTTGAAGACGACCGATATCTTGCCGTCGCCCCCGGCGGGCTCCACGACGTGGTTGTTGGTGAGGATGTAGCCGAGCGCGTCGAGCACGAACCCGGTGCCGGTGCCGGACTCCGCGCTGCCGCTGACGTGCAGTGTGACGACGCCGGGCAGAGCCCGCGCGGCGATCCCGGCCACACTGTCCGCGGGCCGCCCGGTGGGCTCCGCGGAGGCCTGCGGCAGCCGTACGGGGTTGA
Organism: Streptomyces sp. NPDC060000; assembly: GCF_042737375.1. NCBI lineage: Bacteria > Bacillati > Actinomycetota > Actinomycetes > Kitasatosporales > Streptomycetaceae > Streptomyces > Streptomyces sp. NPDC060000. Next base: position 80,319 of record NZ_JBHWUU010000035.1, on the reverse strand, counting down.
GCCCGCCGTTGCGCTCCAGATAGGCGCCCACGGCTCCGCCGAGCCCGCCGGAGACCAGCGCGACGGCCAGCGCTCCCCCCAGCAGCCGCTTCCGCGTCCGGCGACGCCGCTCGCCCTCGGTGAGCGTTACCGCGTCGGGGTACTGGCCGAGCCCGCCCGCCCCGGTGTACTGGAGGGACCCGCCTCCGAGGGGAGCTCCGGAGCGTGAGGCCCCGGGGCCCGTGGCCCCGGCGGCGGGAATGGCGGACCAGGGGTCGTAGCGATGCCAGGGATCGACAGCAACCCCCGGCGCGGCGCCCGACCCGGCCAGCGGACCCGTCCCTGCGGCAGACGCGGAACCCGACGCCGGCACCGGACCTGTGCCGGCCCCAGGCGCGAGGCCCGACGCAGGCAGAGGATGCGTGCCGGTTCCAGGTACGGAACCCGGCACGGGCAGAGGACCCGAGCCAACGGCAGGCGCGGGACCTGACGCGGGCAGAGGACCGGTGCCGACCCCAGGCGCGAGGCCCGACGAGGGCACAGGACACGGGCCGACGGCAGGCGCGGGCGGCAGGCCCGGGCCGACGCCAGGTGCGGCGTCAGGGACGCTGCCGAGCGCGGGCGTCGTCGCCGCCGGGTGCAGGACAGGGGGTGCGGGCGCCCAGGGACCCGGTTCGCCGTAGGGCGGGGTGCTGTAGGGATCGGGGTCGTGCAGAGGCCTGGGCCGTTCGTCAGTCACCGGGCCCTCTGAGGGAGCCGCCCCGGCGGAGCGGACACCGCCGGCTCGGCTGCCCGGGTGGGCGGCGGGCCCAACAGCCTCCGGGCACTCCTGCCCTGCCTGGCCCACCCGGTCGGCCTCGGCCGCGTGGCCCGCCTGATCCACCTCGCCTGCGTAATCCGCCTGGCCCGCTTGGTCCACCTGGCCTGGGTACTCCGCCTGGCGCGCTTGATCCACCTGGCCCGGCTCGGCCGGGTGGGCCGCCCGGGCCACCCGGTCCGTCTTCGTCGGCGGGTCGGTCAGGTCGGCCGACGAAGCTCCGGCCGGTTGGAGTCCCGCCTGGCCCGTGGGGCGGCTCAGTTCGTAGTCGCCGTCGCCGTCGTCAGGAGCGGCGACGGGGTTGTCGGCGACGGCGTCGTCCGCGTCGAGGTCGGCCTTCGTGGCCGCAGTCGCATCGCTGGGGGCCGGTCCTGTGGGGCGGGCCAGTTCGAAGTCGCCGGGGTCTTCGGTCCTGGTCGACGGTGGGCGGCTCGTGGTCTCCTCGGGGGCCGGCTGCGCCGTCGGGTCCTCGACCGGGTCCGCGGGGCGTTGTCGCCCCACGGAGGCCTGCGGTCGAGGCCGGCTCCACCACTTCGCCCTCGTGGACTTCCCCTCGTCCATGCTCTCCCCCACTCGAGCCCCTCACCCCGGAGCCGCAGTACCGAACGGGCGGCACAGGCTCCGGCACCGGCCCGGCGAAATCCGCTTCGCGCCCGGCTGCCTGGCAGGACGCGGTCCTCCCAGGATTCAACCAGGTTCGCGCCGGGCGGCGCAGGGCCCCGTCAGCGGGTGTTCTGCGAGGAGGGCGAGGTGGTGCCGGCGGGAACGGGCGCGGCGAGCGGACCGGGCCCGGTTGCCCCGGGTGCGGTGGTGGTCAGGGCCGTCAGGGCGATCGGCGAGGTGGTGCCCAGCGGACGTATCAGCGGGGACATCACCGCGGCGCCGGCCACCATGGGCGAGGTGAGCCGGTGCAGGGCCTCTTCGACCGGACCACCGGCCGGAGAGGGCACGCCGGGCAGCAGCGGTGCGGACACCTCGGTCGGGGCGACCGGGGTGTCGCCGAGCTGGCCGCCCTGGGAGAGCAGGGGGCCGGCGGCTCGGCGGCGCAGGCTCTCCGAGGTCGTCGCGGAGCCCGTGCCCGGCGTGCGGGCCGGTGTCACATTGCTCCCGGAGCCCGCGCCCCCCCGGCTGTCGGCGGTGGTGTCGATCGGAGCGACGGTCGTCATACCGCCCAGTGCGATCGCGGCCAGCGACACCGCGCCGGCGGCGACGAACGCGAACCGCATACTGCGCGAACGCTCGGCGTCATGGCGGTCGCCACGGCCGACGGGATGGATACGGAAGCCCCGGTCCGAGGCAGGTGAGAGTACGGACCCGTGGTCGTGGGCGGGTACGTAGCCGAACTCGAACGACTCGTCCCGTCTCGTCCCTCTCACTCCGAAGGCTCCGTCGCCGAACCCTCCCCCGCCCAGCGGCGTACCACCGCTGTCCGGGTCACCTCCTGCGGGGAGTCCCTGAAGGCGGGCCAGGAAACTCTCGGAGGGAGCGGGCGGGGCGACTTCGGCGAAGACGTTCTTCAGCCGGCGCTGCGCGTCGACCTCCGACTTGCACCTGGGGCAGGTCGCCACGTGCGCGAGTACACGCTCACGGGTGTCATGTCCGAGCTCGCCGTCCACCAGGGCGGACAGCCGGTCTCCGAGATGCTGCTCCGCGAGGAGCCTCTCGGTGGCGTTGTGCCGGGATCCACTCACGCGGTCGCGCCCCTTCCTCCTCCCAGAGCGGGAACGCGGGGCACGAAGGAGCGGCGCTCGGCACGCGCTTCGGGTGAGCGGTGCGCGAGGGCCTTGCGCAGCTGCGAACGGCCGCGGTGGATACGCGAGCGGACCGTGCCCAGCTTGACGCCCAGGGTCGCGGCGATCTCCTCGTAGGACAGGCCTTCGATGTCGCAGAGGACGACCGCGGCGCGGAACTCCGGCGCCAGGGTGTCGAGGGCCTGCTGGACGTCCGCGTCGAAGTGGGCGTCGTTGAAGATCTGCTGCGGGTTGGGCTCCTTGCTGGGCAGCCGCTCGGCCGCGTCCTCGCCGAGCGCGTCGAAGCGGATGCGCTGCTTGCGACGGACCATGTCCAGGAAGAGGTTGGTGGTGATGCGGTGCAGCCAGCCCTCGAAGGTGCCCGGGGTGTACGTCGACAGGGAGCGGAAGACGCGCACGAAGACCTCCTGGGTGAGGTCCTCGGCGTCGTGCTGGTTGCCGGTCAGACGGTAGGCGAGCCGGTAGACCCGGCCGCTGTGCATGCTGACGATCTCCTCCCACGTGGGCGGAGTCCACGCCTGCCCGTCCGCGTCGGTGGAGAAGGTCGCGGTCTGGGCGGGGACGGCGGCGATGCCGGCGGCCTGGCTGTGGTCAGCAGCGGTGTCGTTCACGGATTCCGGCCTGCCCGCCGACCCGAGAAAGCGCCGCAGCACTCCTCCCCGATCCACATGCACGGCCGCACCTCCCCTGTCGGCTCTGGTGGTGATGTCCAGTGGAGCACCTACCATAGCCACCTCGCCCGTTAGCTCCGGATAAGCGGTTTTACGAGAAATTGATGTGCGCTGATACGGCTCATACGGCTGCGTCAGCACTTGCTCGGCACCCGGTCCTCCATCGTGATTCAACCGTGTCCCCCGTTGTCGTTCCCACCCCTTCAAACGTCCGGTCCCATCTGCGGGTTCCCGGCGCCAACGGATACAGTCACGCCGAGGCAACCACGGGGACAGGAGAGGGTCATTACCGGCAACCGGCAGGCAAGCTGGGCGTTCGCCGACGCCTATGCCGCCGAGGACGAAGCACTGCACTGGGCCCGTGACCGGGCACGTGAGGCAGGGCTGCGCTCGGTGTCGCCCAGCACGGGCGCCGCGCTGCGGATGCTCGCCGCCACCGTGGACGCGAAGGCGGTCGCGGAGATCGGTACCGGTACCGGCGTCTCCGGGATCCACCTGCTGCACGGGATGCGCCCGGACGGCGTCCTGACGACCGTCGACCCCGAGCCCGAGCACCAGCAGTTCGCCCGGCAGGCCTTCCGCGCCTGCGGCTTCGCCAGCAACCGGGCCCGGTTCATCCCCGGCCGCGCGCTCGACGTCCTGCCCCGCCTCGCGGACGTCGGCTACGACCTCGTCTTCTGCGACGGTGACCGGCTCGAACTCCTGGAGTATCTCGCCGAATCGTTGCGCCTGCTGAGACCGGGTGGCCTCGTCGTCTTCGAGGGCGTCTTCGCCAACGGCCGCACGGTCGATTCGGGGCCGCAGCCCACGGAGGTCATAAGAATCCGGGAGTTGCTGCGGTCGGTGCGCGAGAGCCAGGAGCTGGTGCCCTCCCTGCTGCCGGTGGGCGACGGACTGCTGTGCGCGGTCAAGCGCTGAGGCACTGAGGCGCGCGCTGAGGCGCTGAGCCCGGGGGTCCGCCGACGGCGTGCTCCACAGGCAATACTGCGGGCGGCCCTTGGGCCTTTCGGGCTAGGCGGACCCGGCGGACCGCGGGAAATCCGGCAAAACAACCGCTCCGGCACCCAGAAGGATGCCGGAGCGGTTGAAAGAGTAGGGTCGCTTGCGCGTCAGCCGACGACCTTCTTGAGGGCGTCGCCGAGCGCGTCGGCCTCGTCGGGGGTCAGCTCGACGACGAGTCGACCGCCGCCTTCGAGCGGAACGCGCATGACGATGCCCCGCCCCTCCTTGGTCACCTCGAGCGGGCCATCACCCGTTCGCGGCTTCATGGCCGCCATGCTCGTTCCCCTTCCTGAAACCAGCTCATCGCCAAAGCCGACGGCCCATGGAGGGCAGCCGCGACCCAGCGTGGGACTCGCGACACCGGCATCGAACACATTGCTTCCAGGCCATTATCCCGCATCTCAGGACCCGATGACCAACATCAGTCGGCATCGCTTGGGCAACGCGCGCGAGCAAAACCACTCAATTCGGCGATGTGACTGCGATACTGCACCGCCGCACGGACTTCCGCGCACCGGAAACCCTCCCGAATTCTTTGACGCAGGTCACACGTCGGGTCGGGCCCGCGGACGGTGATCTCCGCCATGCTGTCCTCGTACACCGGGTGTACTGACCAGTAGTACGCCCGAGCCGCGACGGAGGGGAAACGCCATGGCCGACACCGTGCTCTACGAAGTGAGCGACGGGCTCGCGACGATCACGCTGAACCGCCCGGAGGCGATGAACGCGCTGAACATCGCGACCAAGGCCGCCCTCCGGGAGGCGGTCCAGTCCGCGACCACCGACGACGCCGTACGGGCCGTACTGCTGACCGCCGCAGGCGAGCGGGCGTTCTGCGTGGGACAGGACCTCAAGGAGCACATCGCACTGCTGGCCGAGGGCTCGAAGGAGGTCATGAGCACGGTCGCGGAGCACTACAACCCGATCGTGCGGGCACTGACCGAGGCGCCGAAGCCGGTGATCGCCGCCGTGAACGGCGTCGCCGCCGGAGCCGGTTTCGGTTTCGCGCTGGCCGCGGACTACCGCCTGGTGGCCGACACGGCGTCCTTCAACACCTCGTTCGCGGGGGTCGCGCTCACCGCCGACTCAGGTGTCTCGTGGACCCTGCCCCGGGTGATCGGCCCGGGCCGCGCCGCCGACCTGCTGCTCTTCCCGCGCAGCATCACCGCCAAGGAGGCGTACGAGCTGGGCATCGCCAACCGGATCGTCCCGGCGGCCTCGCTGCGGACCGCGGCCGAGCAGCTGGCGCGGATGCTGGCCGAGGGGCCGACGGTGGCGTACGCGGCGATCAAGGAGTCCGTCGCGTACGGGTTCTCCCACTCGCTCGCCGAGACGCTGGTGAAGGAGGACGAGCTGCAGACCCGGGCGGGGGCGTCGGAGGACCACACGATCGCGGTGCGGGCGTTCGTCGAGAAGGGAACGCCGAAGTACCTGGGCCGCTGAGTCCGGGACGGCGAGCGGCGCCGCCGCGCGTCGGCGCTTACGCCGCGCCCCTCAGGCAGATCTGCCGGCCGGACGGTCCGCCCGGCCGGTTCCGCCCAGCCAAGTCCCCTCGGACAGCTCTGCTCGGACAGCTCTGCTCGGCCGGCACCGCTCGGCCGGCACCGCTCGGCCGGCACCGCTCAGGCAGCTCCGCTGGGACAGCCCTGCTCAGGCAGGTCCGCTCAGGCAGGTCTGCTCACGCAGGTTTCCAAATGGTCGTTCACCAGGCCGCACGCCTGCATCAGCGCGTACGCCGTCGTCGGGCCCACGAAGCGCAGGCCCCGCTTCTTCAGGGCCTTCGACAGGGCGGTCGACTCCTCCGTCACCGCCGGGACGTCGGCCAGGGTCTTGGGGACCGGACGGGCTGCCGGGTCGGGCGCGTGCGACCAGATCAGCTCGTCCAGGTCGCCGGGCGCCCAGTCGGCCAGCACGCGCGCGTTGGCGAGGGTGGCGTCGACCTTGGCACGGTTGCGGATGATGCCCGGGTCGGCGAGGAGGCGTTCGCGGTCCTCGTCGGTGAAGGCCGCGACCGAGGCGATCTTGAAGTCGGCGAAGGCCGTGCGGAAGCCGGGGCGGCGGCGCAGGATCGTGATCCAGGACAGGCCGGACTGGAAGGCCTCGAGGCTGAGGCGCTCGAACAGCGCGTCGTCGCCGTGGACCGGGCGGCCCCACTCCTCGTCGTGGTACGTCACGTAGTCCGGCGTGGACAGGGCCCAGGGGCAGCGCGGCGCGCCGTCCGCGCCGGCCAGGGCACTCCCGTCACTCACTGGTGGTCCTCCGGGGCCGGCTTCTCCATGGAGACCTGGCCGGCGCCGGCCGGGGTCCTGGCGCCGGCCAGGGCGGACTCCAGGTCGGCGATGCGGGCGTCGCGTTCGGCGAGTTCGGCGGCGACGCGGTTGAGGGCGTCGTCCACGTCGGCCATCCGGTAGCCGCGGACGGCCAGCGGGAAGCGGAGGTGGTCGAGGTCGGACCGGTCGACCGGGCGGTCCGCGGGCAACGGGTCGTGCAACCGCTCGGGGGCGACCTCCGGCAACGGGCCGGTGCCTTCGCCGCCGCCCACCACGGCGAGTGTCACCGCGGCGACCACGACGGCGAGCGCGATGACCAGGAACAAGAACATAACCATCGGTGGGTCCCCATGCTCGGAGTGCTCGAAGTGGATGTGCTTGGGTCCGATCGTGCCATGCGGGTCCGACGGTTAGGGTCGCAGGCGGTGGATGTGCGGGACGTACTAGGAGAGGTCACAGGGGATGCTCAGGCTGGGCAGGCGTGAATTCGGCGCGCACGAGCCGGTGATCATGGCGATCGTGAACCGGACTCCCGACTCCTTCTACGACCAGGGGGCGACCTTCCGTGACGAGCCGGCCCTCGCGCGCGTGGAGCAGGCGGTGGCGGAGGGCGCGGCCGTCATCGACGTCGGTGGCGTCAAGGCCGGTCCCGGTGAGGAGGTCACCGCGCAGGAGGAGGCCCGGCGGACCGTCGGCTTCGTGGCCGAGGTGCGACGGCGCTTCCCGGACGTGATCATCAGCGTGGACACCTGGCGGGCCGAGGTCGGGGAGGCGGTCTGCGAGGCGGGGGCCGACGTGCTCAACGACGCCTGGGGCGGCGTGGACCCACGGCTGGCGGAGGTCGCGGCGCGGTACGGGGCCGGGCTGGTGTGCACGCACGCGGGGGGCGCCGAGCCGCGGACGCGTCCGCATCGGGTGACGTACGACGACGTCATGGCCGACATCCTGCGGGTGACCGTGGGGCTCGCTGAGCGGGCGGCGGAGCTGGGGGTGCCGAGGGAGTCGATCATGATCGATCCCGGGCACGACTTCGGGAAGAACACCCGGCACAGTCTGGAGGCGACCCGGCGGCTCGGGGAGATGGTCGAGACGGGGTGGCCGGTGCTGGTGTCCCTGTCCAACAAGGACTTCGTGGGCGAGTCGCTGGACCGGCCGGTGAAGGAGCGGGTCGTCGGGACGCTGGCCACCACCGCCGTGTCGGCGTGGCTCGGGGCGCAGGTGTACCGGGTGCACGAGGTGGCGGAGACTCGGCAGGTGCTGGACATGGTCGGCGCCATCGCGGGGCATCGGGCGCCGGCGGTGGCGCGGCGGGGGCTCGCCTAGCTTTTCTCGCCCCCGCCGCCCCTTCCCGTCCCGGACCTGAGGGCTGCGCCCCCAGACCCCCGCTTCGGCCCCGAAAGGGCCTCGTCCTCAATCTCCCCCAGAGGGGGCCCCGTACGGGCTGAAGAGCGTCAGCGGCCCGCCTCCTTCGACACCAGGGCCACCGCCTCCTCCACGTCGTCCGTGACGTGGAAGAGGAGGAGGTCCTTCTCGGAGGCCTTGCCCTGGGCGATCAGGGTGTTCTTCAGCCAGTCGATCAGGCCGCCCCAGTACTCCGTGCCGAAGAGGACGATCGGGAAGCGGGTGACCTTCTGGGTCTGGACGAGGGTGAGGGCCTCGAAGAGTTCGTCCAGGGTGCCGAGGCCGCCGGGCAGGACCACGAAGCCCTGCGCGTACTTCACGAACATCATCTTCCGCACGAAGAAGTAGCGGAAGTTCAGGCCGATGTCGACGTACGGGTTGAGGCCCTGTTCGAAGGGGAGCTCGATGCCCAGCCCCACCGAGACGCCGCCCGCGTCGGACGCCCCCTTGTTGGCGGCCTCCATCGCGCCCGGGCCGCCGCCCGTGATGACGGCCCACCCGGCGTCTACGAGGGCGCTGCCGAGGCGTACGCCCGCCTCGTACTCCGGGGAGCCGACCGATGTGCGGGCGGATCCGAACACGCTGATCGCCGGGGGGAGTTCGGCGAGGGTGCCGAAGCCCTCGATGAACTCCGACTGGATGCGCAGCACCCGCCAGGGGTCCGTGTGCACCCAGTCCGAGGGCGCCCGTTCGTCCAGCAGCCGCTGGTCGGTCGTGCTCGCCTGCACCTGGTCCCGCCTGCGGAGGACCGGTCCCAGGCGCCGTTCGTCCGGTGGCTGCTTCTTGCCCTCGGGGTTCCCTGTAGCCATGGTGAGCTCCCTCCGCGATCGGGGTCTCCCCGGCTCGGGCGAAGCCGCGAGCCGGGGAGATTCGTTCCACCTCAGCGTAGATCCAGGCGGGTTACGGACGGGGGACGTCGGCGTGTCCGCCGTACAGCGGCGACGCGCCGGACGTCCCCTCAGGTGGTGAGCCAGGTCCTCAGACGCTCCTCGCCCGCCAGGATCTTGGCCGTTTCCACGCGTTCGTCCCGCTTGTGCGCCAAGTGCGGGTTGCCGGGGCCGTAGTTGACCGCGGGGACGCCCAGCGCGGAGAAGCGACTCACGTCCGTCCAGCCGTACTTGGGCATCGGGGTGCCGCCGACCGCCTTGATGAAGGCCGCCGCGGCCGGGTGGGAGAGGCCGGGGAGGGCGGCGGGACTGTGGTCGTCGACCACGAACTCCGCCACTCCGCAGTCGGCGAAGACCTCACGGACGTGGGCGACGGCCTCCTCCTCGCTGCGGTCCGGCGCGTAGCGGAAGTTGACGGTGACGACGCACTCGTCGGGGATGACGTTGCCGGCCACCCCGCCCGTGATGCCGACCGCGTTGAGCCCCTCGCGGTACTCCAGGCCGTCGATGACCGGGTAGCGCGGCTCGTAGGAGGCGAGGCGGGCGAGGATCGGGGCCGCCGCGTGGATGGCGTTGGAGCCCATCCAGCTGCGCGCCGAGTGGGACCGTTCACCCTTCGTCTTCAGCAGGACCCGCAGGGTGCCCTGGCAGCCGCCCTCCACCTGGCCGTCGGAGGGCTCGAGCAGCACGGCGAAGTCACCGGCCAGCCACTCCGGACGGTGCTCGGCCACGTGCTTGAGGCCGTTGAGGTCGGCGGCGACCTCCTCGTTGTCGTAGAAGACGAAGGTCAGGTCGCGGTTGGGCGCCGGGACCGTCGCCGCGATGCGCAGCTGGACCGCCACCCCCGACTTCATGTCACAGGTGCCGCAGCCCCACAGGACCCCGTCCTCGTCCAGCCGCGAGGGGACGTTGCCGGCGATCGGGACCGTGTCGATGTGGCCGGCGAGGACCACGCGCTCCGCGAGGCCCAGGCTCGTACGCGCGACCACGTTGTTGCCGTAGCGGTCCACCGTCAGGTGGGGCAGTGCGCGCAGGACGGTCTCGATCGCGTCCGCGAGCGGCTTCTCGGTGCCGCTCTCCGAACGGAAGTCGACGAGCCGCGCGGTGAGTGCGGCGGCGTCCAGAGTGAGGTCAAGCGGGGTGTCGGCCATGCCGTCGACCCTAACGCGCCGACTGACGGTCCCGGTTTTCCCCACTCTGCGCAGCGCCCTCCTGCTCCTCAGTACTCTCCAGTACCTTGTACCCGTGCCGAAGCCGCCCCCCTCCCCCAAGCGCCGCGGCCGCCTCCTCCGTTTCGGGGCGTCCTGCGTGGTCCTGTCCGCCGTCGCGGGTTATGTCGTGGTGCAGTACGTCACCGGCGGCACGGGAGATCCGGGCTGCAGAGTCGCCGCCGGCGGCGGGAGCGGGGCGGCCTACGAGTTCACGCCGGAGCAGGCGGTGAACGCGGCCACGATCGCCGCCGTCGGCACCGACCGGGCGATGCCCGAGCGGGCCGTGGCGATCGCGCTCGCGACCGCCCTCCAGGAGTCGGGACTGCGCAACCTCACCCATGGCGACCGGGATTCGCTCGGCCTGTTCCAGCAGCGGCCCTCCCAGGGCTGGGGCACCGCGAAGCAGGTCACGGACCCGGCGTACGCGGCGAACATCTTCTACGAGCACCTCGCCAAGGTCCCCGACTACACCGGGCTACCGCTCACTGTCGCCGCGCAGCGCGTGCAGCGCAGCGGCTATCCGGAGGCGTACGCCAAGCACGAGCCGGACGCCACGGTGCTGGCCGCCGCGTTGACCGGGACCTCGCCTGCCACGCTGACCTGCAACGGCCGCTCGGACAGCACGACGAAGGCCACGGGCCCCGACGCGGTGCGGGCGGCGCTGGTCCGCGACTTCGGGCGGGAGGCGCTCCAGCAGACGGGCGCGGAGGTGGCGGCGGAGGGTTCCTCACCCGCCGCCTCGCCCTCCCCGTCGTCTTCGGGCGGCACCGGCACAGACCCGGGTACGGACTCCGGTGCGCCGGCCGCCGAGAGCGGTGGGCGGACCGTGACGCTGCCCGTGGCCGGGGACACCGCCGCCGGTGGACGCAGCGCCGGCGAGCGCGGCTGGCAGCTGGCGCACTGGGCGGTGGCCAACTCCTCGGCGCTGCGCATCGAGCGCGTCTCGTACGCGGGCCGGGAGTGGGTCGCCGGGAACACCGACAGCCGGTGGCGGGCGACCGGCTCCACCACCGCGGAGGCCGCCGGGTCCGCGGGGGCGGGCGGCCGCACCGGCAGCGTACGGATAGTGACCGCTCAGTAGTACGGGTCCTCACTCGGTCGGGTCACGTGCGGGACGTCCCGGTGGCCACGTGTTCAGGTTTTCGCGCCGTCACCCCCGTAACCGGCGAATCCCTTGCGGACAAAGGGCTGCGAGGGTTGGACGGACTTTCACATCGGGCCGCTTTTGCCCGCTTTTATCCGCAGCCGATAATGCGACGCATTGCCAACTCTTTGCGTCGGCCGTGCGCAACCTTCGTGGGCTTCGAGCGGTAGTCACTGCGTCCGGGCCCGGACAGACAGGCAGTCACAGCAGTAACAGACAGCAGCCGCAGACAGCAGCCGCAGACAGCAGTCGCAACAGCCGTCACAGGCAGCAGTCACAGGCAGCAGTCACAGACAGTTCTTGTTCTCTCCCGTCGAAGGAGCATCATGTCCCTCCCCCTGACCCGCCGGATCGCCCGCGCCGCGCTGCTCGTCGCTGCAGGAGCGGCCGCCGGGGTCGGTGCGGCCGGCTCCGCCAGTGCGGCTCCCAGCCTTCCCGCCGCGCCGAACCTCGGCGGACTGACCGCCCTGGACGCGGCGGGCGTCGGCAACACCGTCGACGGCGCGACGCAGAACGTCACCGGGCTCGCGGGTGAGACCGGTGGCAAGGCCGTCAAGCAGGCGGTGCCGACCGCGGGCAAGGCCGGTGGCAAGGCCGTGAAGAAGGCGGCTCCGGCGGCGCAGAAAGCGGCCGGCGAGGCGGCGGGCTCCGCCGGGAACCTCCTCGGGGACACCGCCTCGACCGCCACGAAGGGCGGACTGCCGACGGACTCCCTCACGAAGGGCGGGCTGCCCGGCGCCAAGACCCTGCCGGTGAAGGGCCTGCCGCTCGGCTGACGCCCGCAGCACTCGAGCCGGTGACGGGGTCCAGGATTCTCCCTGGGCCCCGTCTCGGCGTCTTGGACCTGTCCGGGCGATCACGAGGCCCCTTGCGGTGGCCGTGGCGGAAGGACCTGATGAGTGCAGTGGAGATGAACCGCGCGGAGGCAGTCGCGCTCGCGCGGCGCGTCATGGACGCGGGCTGCGCCTCCGACGAGGTGGCCGGCTGGCTGGACAGCCTCGACAGAGCCCTGGCATGCCCGCCTGGGCACGTCAGCGACTGGATCCCCTGTCCGCCGGAGCGGGGGCTTTCGGCCCCTCCGCGCGGTCGGTGGACATCGCGGACGTGCAGGGCCTCGGACCCGGCCGCCCCGATCCAGGTCGAGAACCAGCCTGCCCTGCGGTCCTAGGCGCAGGCCCTGAAGACGACCGCCCACACCACGGGCGCGAGCGGCTACGGCACCACCGAGCCCCGCCGTCAGGCCGGCCTGCCGCAGTGGCTGTGGTGGCGGATGACGTTCATCGACAAGCCCGTCAACCAGAAGCCCAACCGGCTGTGAACGCTCGACGCCACCGATCAGCCCCGCGCCCAGGTCACCGTCCTCGCCTCCACCGCCCACACCCCGTCGGCACCAGCAAGTAGCAGCCACACCCCCCGGAGCGCCGCGCCCACCACCGTGCGGGCGCGGCGCTCCCCTGTTCGCCAGTGAGTTGCGGATGCCCTTCGCCTGCCCGTACCGGAAACGAACTCAGCAACTGCACGCGCAGCTCGAGCGGTGCGGATCCTCCGAGAACGGGCAGCTTGCCGTCAGCCCGTCACCGACAGGCTGAACCACGCCCGTTCGCTTCCCGCCACTCGCGGCGAGCACGCGAGTGAGGCCCAGTTGACGAGGCACGTCAATGCCCCAAAACGACCTCACCATCCAGCCATGATGTCCAAAAGGTCCACTGTGCCACCTATGTGGCTGCATGAGATTGGAGGTGCCGTGTTGGCGATCAGGCGAAGATACGGTCGGATTCTGCCCCTCACGGCCGCGTTGCTTGCGCTGGGCTTCATCCTGCCCGAGACGGCGACCAGTGCTCGGGCCAGCGACGGCGACACCATCGTGGCAACGGAGCAAATCCAAGCATCTGAGGCGACAGTAGTAACGCCTCGGGGGAACGACCAAAGCAAAGACACCAGGGAGGCCAGGGGAGCTCTCCGAACAGAAACCGCTCAAAAACTTGGCGATGCGCGAGACGTGCAGCCGCAGAAGCGCCCGAAGACCGGCGGTATGGAGACCTCATATGCCCGCCCGCCGGCCAGTCGGCAGAGCTTCGAAGGTCCCAACCAGGGAACACTGCCGGATCTCCCGCCAGACACTCACGGTGCAGTTGGTCTGAGGCATTTCGTGGAGGTCACGAACGGCACCGGTCTGGGGATCTTCAGGAAATCAGACGGTGCGAACGTGGCAACCGTGTCGCTCGCCAGCTTCTTCGGCTACACCACGACGAGGATCTTCGACCCACGGGTCGTCTACGACAAGCAGCGAGACCGGTGGGTTGTTGTTGCGGAGGCGTTCCCGGAGCCGAACACGACGGTTCAGAACGTCTTCCTCGCAGTGTCAACAACCTCGGACCCCACAGGCTCCTTCTTCGTCTACAGGATGGACGTACCGGAGGGAGCGGACTTCTTCGACTACCCGCAGCTCGGGCTGAACGAAGACGCCGTGATCATCACAGGCAGCATCTTCGACTCCGCCGACGTCTACCTCCGCACACGGGCGTTCGGAATCCCCAAGTCCGCCATCTACCGCGGGGCCGGCTTCTCGATCCCCTACTTCAATCTCGGCAGCCCGGGAACCGTGGCGCCGCCGATTGTCGAGGACGGCAGCCCGAACGCCTTCCTACTGTCGGCCAGTGTCACCGCACCCAATGCGCTGCGCCTGTTCCGGGCCAGGGGCCTGGGCACGCCCGACGCGACCATCGCTCCGGCCATCGACGTGCCGGTACCGACGTTTGCCGCACCGCCCGCCGCCCGTCAGCCCGGGGTGGCCGACCGGCTCGATGCACTCGACGGTCGATTCCAGAATGCCAGCACCCAGATCGGCAATCAGCTGCTCAACGTGCACTCGATCGCGACGGGTGGGGGCGGATTCCCGACCCCGAGGTGGTATCAGATCAACACCACCACTGCCACCGTGCCTGCTGGTCGTTCCGGCCTGGTCTTCGAGTCCAGTGACTCGGACGACTTCAACCCGGCGGTGGTCGGCTCGTCTGTGGGGGGAACCAGAGACAATCCGATCGGGCGAATGTTCTTCACCTGGTCGGCGACAGATGTTCTCGGCACTGATCTCCACCAGGCCAGAGTGAAGGGCGCGAGCCGCTTCGCGACCGATCCGGTGAATGTCACCGGAGGGACGACCTTCGCGGAGGCGACGGCCCCCTACAACCCCTCGCCACTTCCCATCGAACGCTGGGGAGACTACTCGGCAGTCACCATCGACCCCGTCCGCGATCGGTGCCGCAGCGGCAACGGGCAAAGCGCCTGGCTGGTCAACGAGCGGCACACGACTCCCACCCAGTGGGGATCACGCATCGGGCGTCTCGGCCTCTGCTAGTCAGCGCAGGCCCCTCTCCCCGCCCTGGAACTGGAGGGGTGCTCTCGCGCCCGTCCAGCTCCAGAGTCATTTTGTGCGCGGCGTCGCACGGCTTCCTAAAGTGGAAAGCGAAAGATTCGCTATCGGCTGGTGTGATGCTTTCCAGCGGCGAGGAGCGCAGACGTGCAAGCGCTTCGACCGAACCCTCTGTCCCGCCTCCCACGCGCCCTGGTGCCGCGGCGGCGGTACAGACGAGGGTTTCTTCTCGGCGCCGCGCTGCTGGTCACCGTGGCAGCGCTCGCCCTGGGATGCCAGAGTCCGGGCGGTCAGCATTCGAGTCAGTCTTCCGCGACTCCCAGTGGGGCCTCTGGAGTGAAGGGCGTGGTCATCACGTGGCCCGTTTGCCCGATCGAGAGGGTCTCCGGGAAAGAACGGGAGGGCGGCTGCCAGGGCACACCGACGGCGGCCACCCTCCAGGTCAGGGACCAATCGACACAAGTTGTCGTTTCAACCCTGTATAGCGGGCGGGACGGGCAGTTCGAGGAGTCACTCCAGCCTGGCGCATATGTCATGACGGCTCACGCCTCACATACCTACTTTTGTCACGCGGTGAACGTGGCTGTTCGCCCCGGCGAGTACACCGAGGTGACGGTCGTGTGCGACACCGGCCTGCGCTAAGCAGCTCTGTCGGCTTGGCTTCGTGCCGGAAAGCGCAATCGCCTGCGGGGCCCACAGCTTCCACCAATGGCCAGCCGGTGGCGCGGTCGTAGTGGGTGAGGCGGATTTCGGGGACGTGAGGCTGGCCTTTTCGTTCAGACGCGGGGCGTCGTCCTGAACACCCCCTGGCGTACGCGACTCATCACCAACTTCTCCGGCTTCGCCGGCCGCCCGCCGACCCCCGCCGCATCGCGATCGGATGCTCAGGCTGACGTCACAGTGCTTGTGGCCTCACCGAAATCCTTGCCGCCGGGTCGAACTCAGGCACCTTCACCTCGTGTCGAGGAGTTGGAGTGATTACGCCGTAATCACTCCAACAGAAGGGCCCACTGCTCGTCTCCCCCGGGCCTATGGCTACTGGTGCCTGTTAGCCCAGGCGCATCAGCGGTGATCGGCCGGACGGGCCCTGTCGTCGCGGCGAGCAGGGCGGGTGGTGGGAGCCGTCCTAGCGGGCGAGCCTTGCGACGGCCGCCGCGATCCGCTCGTCCGTCGCCGTCAGGGCCACACGGACGAAGTTCTCGCCCGCCTCGCCGTAGAAGTCACCCGGGGCCACCAGGATGCCCCGGTCCGCCAGGTGGGCGACGGTGGCCCAGCAGGACTCGTCGCGGGTGGCCCAGAGGTAGAGGCCGGCCTCGCTGTGTTCGATGCGGAAGCCGTGGGCGAGCAGCGCCTCGCGCAGCGCGGTACGGCGGGCCGCGTAGCGTTCGCGCTGCTCACGGACGTGGGCGTCGTCACCGAGGGCCGCCACCGCCGCCGCCTGCGTGGTCGCCGACGTCATCATGCCGCCGTGCTTGCGGATCTCCAGGAGCGGGGCCAGGACGGCCGGGTCGCCCGCCAGGAAGGCCGCCCGGTAGCCCGCCAGGTTCGATCGCTTCGACAGCGAGTGGACCGAGACGATGCCCTCGTACGAGCCGCCGTTGACGTCCGGGTGCAGAACCGAGACCGGGTCGGCGTCCCAGCCGAGCTCCAGGTAGCACTCGTCGGAGAAGAGCAGGACGCCGTGCTCGCGGGCCCAGGCCACGATCCGGGTCAGCTCGCCCTTGGAGAGCACCCGGCCGGTGGGGTTGGACGGCGAGTTGAGCCAGAGGAGCTTCAGCCCTTCGGGGTCCAGGTCCGTCGGGTCGTCGTAGACCTCGTACGCGGCGCGGGCCAGTCGGGCGCCGACCTCGTAGGTCGGGTAGGCCAGGCGCGGGAAGGCGACCCGGTCGCCGGGGCCGAGGCCCAGCTGGGTGGGGAGCCAGGCCACCAGTTCCTTGGAGCCGACGATCGGCAGCACGTGCCGGTGGGTCACACCACGGGCGCCGAGCCGCCGCTCCACCCAGCCGGTGATCGCGTCGCGCAGCTCGGACGTGCCCCAGACCGTCGGGTAGCCGGGCGAGTCGGCCGCGCCGATCAGGGCCTTCTGGATCAGCTCGGGGACCGGGTCGACCGGGGTGCCTACGGACAGGTCGACGATGCCGTCCGGGTGGGCGACGGCCGTCGCCTTGTACGGCGCCAGCTTGTCCCAGGGGAAGGTGGGGAGACGGTCGGAGACTGCGGACACGGCTTCTGGCTCACTTTCTGTACGACGCGTCCCCCTACGGCAAACGCCTCGGCCCCGCACGGCGATCTGAGGCGATCAGGCCGTACGGGACCGAGGCGGCACGAAGCGGGCCGCTCTTACTGGTTCTGCGGCGGCAGCGCGGCGACGAAGGGGTGGTCGCGCTCGATCAGACCCAGCTTGCTTGCGCCACCGGGCGAGCCGAGCTCGTCGAAGAACTCGACGTTCGCCTTGTAGTAGTCCTTCCACTCCTCCGGAGTGTCGTCCTCGTAGAAGATCGCCTCGACCGGGCAGACCGGCTCACAGGCACCGCAGTCGACGCATTCGTCCGGGTGGATGTACAAGGACCGCTGGCCCTCGTAGATGCAGTCGACCGGGCACTCCTCGATGCACGCCTTGTCCTTGACGTCGACACAAGGCTGCGCGATGACGTAGGTCACGCTGTCGTTCCTCCTCGATAGGGCTGGCGGGCCTCCTGAGGCTCCGCCGCCTGGCGCGCTGGAGCGCGGCGTCGTCGATGCCCGCCTCTAGTATCTCCGTTCCTGGGCATGATCCGAACAGGAGGGGTGAACTGACCTGTGGAAATCTCGGCCGCCGGACGTCTCGAGGTTCGCCTCACCGCTGCTGACGTGGGTAAACGTGTCTCCGTGCGACGCTTGATCGACGGTGG
The DNA here is from genome assembly GCF_042737375.1 of Streptomyces sp. NPDC060000. Lineage (NCBI taxonomy): Bacteria > Bacillati > Actinomycetota > Actinomycetes > Kitasatosporales > Streptomycetaceae > Streptomyces > Streptomyces sp. NPDC060000. The sequence goes on along the minus strand of NZ_JBHWUU010000035.1, from coordinate 62,922 downwards.
AGCCCCTGGGGGGAAATTCACCGACACGGTCGGTGTTCTCACATCATGGGACGACGATGTGCTGGTGATCACACGGAAGGGCGGGGAGAGCGTCCGCGTTGACGCGTCCTCGCTGGTCGCCGGCAAGGTCGTACCGGCCGCCCCGGCCCGCCGCCGGGGCCCGGCCGCCGACTACGAGGAGCTCGCGCGGGTCGCCTCCCGTGCCTGGCGCCCCCTGGAGACCGCGCGGCTCGGCGGGTGGGAGCTGCGGGCCGCCCAAGGGTTCACCCGCCGGGCCAACTCGGTGCTGCCGCTCGGCGCGCCGGGCGTCCCGCTCGACGAGGCCCTGGACGTCGTACGGCGCTGGTACGGCGAGCGCGGGCTGCCCGCCTACGTACAGACCGCGACGGGGGCCGAGGGCACCCAGGAGCCGCTGTGCGCGGAGCTGGAGCGGCGCGGGTGGGTGCGTGAGGTCACCGCCGGGTTGTGGGTCGGGGCGCTGGCGCCTCTCGCCGACCGGGCGGAGGCTGAGCATGTGGTCCTGGCCCGGGAGGCCGACGAGGCGTGGCTGGCCCGGTATCGGCGCAAGGGGGTGAACGAGGTGGCCCTGAAGGTGCTGAACGGGGGGTCGCCCCGCTCGGGCGAAGCCGAGAGCGGGGGAGGTCCCTCGGTGTGGTTCGCGGCCGTGCCCGGGGTGTCCGGCGCGGCTCCCGCCGCCATCGGGCGGTGTGTCGTGGACGGGCGCTGGGCGGGGTTCGCGGCGGTCGAGGTCGATCCGGCGCAGCGGCGGCGGGGGCTGGCCACCGTCGTGATGGCCGCGCTCGCCCGGCGGGCGCTGGAGGAGGGGGCGTCGGCCGCCTGGCTGCAGGTGGAGGAGGACAACGCGGCGGCACGGGCGCTGTACGCGGGCCTGGGCTTCGCGGCGCATCACGCGTACCACCACTACCGGGAACCCGCGCCGGGGACTCTTTCGTGAGCGGGTTCGACGCCGGGGAGGCGCGGGGGCGGTTCTCCGAGGAGGCGCGGGCGCGGTTCGCCGAGCAGGCGCGGGCCGAGCGGCCCGATCTGGCGCTGCTGTGCCTGCTGATCGGCGCCGGGCCGGACCCGGAGGTGGACGAGGCCGCGCTGGACGCCGCGCAGATCGAGCTGGACCGGCTGGCGGGTCAGCTGCCGTACCGGCCCGGCGGGCCGCGGGAGTGGGCGGAGGCCTCGCGGGAGCTGCTCGGCGAGCGGTACGGGTTCCACGGCTCGGCCGCGGACTACGAGCGGCTGGAGTCGTCGCTGCTGCATCGGGTGCTGGTACGGCGGCGAGGTCTGCCGATCCTGCTGTCCGTGGTGTGGGTGGAGGTGGCGCGGCGGGCCGGGGCGCCGGTGTACGGCGTCGCGCTGCCCGGACACTTCGTGGTGGGCTTCGGACCGCCCGCGGACCTCGAACGGCAGGTGCTCGTCGATCCCTTCCACGGGGGCCGCATCCTGTCGGAGGGCGACGCCGATTCGCTGGTCACCGGAGCGACGGGAGCGCCGCTCGAACCGTCGATGCTGACTCCTGCGGAGCCGATGGACGTCGTGGTGCGGATCCTGAACAACCTGCGCTCGTGGGCCACGGCCCGCCCCGAGCGGTCGGATGTCGCCCTGTGGGCCGTGGAGCTGGGGCTGGCCGTGCCCTCGCATCCGGCTCGGCTGCGGTACGAGAAGGGCCAGTTGCTGGTCCAGCGCGGGGACTTCATCGGCGGGGCGGCCGAAATGGAGGAGTACGCGGGGTTGGTGGAGGTCGTGGACGTGGGAGCCGCCGAGCGGGTACGCAAGGAGGCGTTCGCCGCGCGCTCCCTGCTGAACTGAGCGCCGCGGGAACGCCGTCGGCGCACCACCCCGCGCCCACGGTCCCCTGGCGGCGTCAGCGCGGCTCCAGCGGCGAACGGGCCGACGGCGAACTCCCGCGGCTGGTAAACCCGCGCCCACTGACCCGTGGCGGCTCCACCACGGCTTCGGCGGCGAACCCCGTCGGCGGCGAACTCCCCGCGGCCTGCCGACCCGCGCCTGCTGCCTCCTGGCGCGTCAGCGCGGCTCCAGCGGCGAACCGCGGCGGCGGCGTAATCCCGTGGCCTGCCACCCCGCGCCCAGTTTCTCCTGCGGCTCCAGCGCGGCTCCAGCGGCGAACCGGCGGCGGCGAACCCCCTCTGGCCGGCCACCCCGCGCCCACGGTCCCCTGGCGGCGTCAGCGCGGCTCCAGCGGCGAACGGGCGGTGGTGGGCGTCGGCGATGTGGCGTTTTCGGGCGGGCGGGCCTCACAGGTCGGCCTTGGCGCTCACAGCCAGCCCTTCTCCCGCGCGGTGCGCACCGCCTCCGCGCGGTTGCGGACCGCCAGTTTCTGTATCGCCGTCGAGAGGTAGTTGCGGACCGTGCCCTGGGACAGGTGCAGGGCCTTCGCCAGTTCCGCGTTGGTCGAACCGTCGGCCGCCGCGCGCAGCACCTCACGCTCGCGGTCGGTGAGGGGGTTGGCGCCGCCCGCCAGGGCGGCCGCCGCGAGCGTCGGGTCGATGACCCGCTCGCCCGCCAGGACCTTGCGGACCGCCTCCGCGAGTTGGGCCGCGGGGGCGTCCTTGACGAGGAAGGCGTCGGCGCCGGCCTCCATGGCGCTGCGCAGATACCCGGGGCGGCCGAAGGTCGTGAGGACGACCAGCTTCAACCGCGGCAGCTCCTTGTGGAGTTGCGCCGCGGCCTCGATACCGGTCGCGCCCGGCATCTCGATGTCGAGGAGAGCCACGTCGATGTCGTGCGCGTGGGCGGCCGCGAGGACCTCGTCGCCGCGCGCCACCTGGGCGACCACCTCGATGTCGTCCTCGAGCCCGAGCAGGGCCGCCAGGGCCTCACGGACCATCGACTGGTCCTCGGCCAGCAGGACCTTGATCGTGCCACCACTCATGAGCTGGATCCTATGTCCGGCACCGGGCCGGCCGGGACCCGGGCGGTCAGCCGGAAGCCGCGCTTGACGCGGCCCGCCTCCAGGGTGCCGCCGACCTTCTCCAGACGCTCGGTGAGGCCGGTGAGACCGTTGCCGGGTCCCTTGCCGGAGCCGCCGGAGCCGTCGTCCTCGACGGAGAGTTCGAGGAGGGGGCCGTCCAGGGTCTGGCGTCGCACCAGGTCCACCGTGCAGCGGGTGCCGCCGCTGTGCCGTACGACGTTGGTGATCGCCTCGCGCAGGGTCCAGGCGAGGGCGGCCTCGCTCTCCTCGGGGACGTCGTCCAGGTCCGGTTCGGCGGGGATCGCGGCGATGATGCCGGCTGCCGTCAACGCGACCTGTGTGCCTGCCAGTTCGGCAGCCAGACGGGGGCGCCGGTAGCCGGTGACGGCCTCGCGGACGTCCACCAGGGCCTGGCGGCTGACCTGTTCGATGTCGGCGACCTGCTGGGCGGCCTTGTCGGGGTGGGCGGGGAGCATCCGGCCGGCCAGCTCGCTCTTGAGGGTGATCAGCGAGAGCGAGTGGCCCAGCAGGTCGTGCAGATCCCTGGCCAGGCGCAGCCGTTCCTCGTTGGCGGCGAGCTGGGCGACCGTGGCGCGGGCCTTGCGCAACTCCACCGTGGTGCGGACGAGTTGGCTCACTCCCGTCATCGCGAAGCCGATGAGCAGGACCAGGAGGAGAAGGTTCAGCGCGTCCCCCTCGTCGGTACGCAGGCCGACGAGGAGCAGCACCGCGGCCGTGCCCGGGATCGTCCAGAACGCCGTCCGCAGCGGAAGAACCATCCCGCAGGCCACGGAGACGTAGCAGTACAGACCGAGCCAGGCGGAGCCGAGGGTGAGGCCGAGGACGGTGGCGAGCACCGCCATGGAGCCGATCAGGGCGGCGACGAGCCTGTCGGGGTAGGGCGTGGCCCCCAAGTCGCGCAGGAGCAGCGACAGATAGAGGGTGACGAAGACCGCCAGTCCCAGCCAGCCGGCCACCGTGCCGCCGGTGGTGTGGCCGCCCGAGACGAGGTCGTGCACCGGCGAACTGAGGAACACCAGCCAGACGCCGATCCACAGCAGCTTGCGCCGCCACAGCTCGTGTGGGGTGCGGGCCGTCTGGCCCAGCGCGATCGGCGGTCCCCGCCGGGCCGCCTTCTCCGACAGCAGGTCGTCCGTCATGGCGCTCACGCCTTCAGCGTGTCCTTCCGGTACAGCCAGGCCGCGCCGCCCGTGAACAGGGCGAAGGAGACGGCCAGGATGACGATGTCCTTGGCATGCGGGGCCTGACTCTGTTCGATGGACTGCCCCAGGGCAGCGTACGCGTGCGTCGGCACCCACTTGGCTATGTCCTGCAGCCAGGCCGGGAAGGTCGTCGTGGGCATCCACAGGCCGCCGAGGATCGACAGGCCGAAGTAGGTGATCATCGTGATGGGGCGGACCGCGTCCCCGTTCGCGAGGTAGCCGATCGCCACGCCCAGGGCGGCGAAGACGAGACTGCCGGCCCAGATCGCGCCGGTGAGGGCGCACCACTGCCAGGCGTCCAGCCGTACGTGCTTCACGACCGCGGCGACGGCGAAGACGACGACGATGGAGGGCAGGCTGACCACGGCCGCACTCGCCGTCTTCGCCAGGACGTATCCGCGGCCCGGGAGCGTGGTCAGGCGCAACTGCCGTACCCAGCCGCTCTGGCGCTCCTTGGCGATGCGTTCACTGTTGCCCATCAGGACTGCGGTGAGCGCGCCGAAGGAGGCCATCGAGACCATCATGTAGGTCGGCAGGGTCAGGCCCGTGCCGTCGACCTTCTGCGTGGCGTCGGCGCTGCCCGCGATGAGCAGGAACAGGACCGACGGGTAGATCACCGAGAAGAACAGGAACTTGCGGTTGCGCAGGGCGCGGGTGAGTTCCAGTTTGATCAGGCCGTTCACTTCGACTTCGCCTCCTCGGCGGTGGTGAGGGCGACGAAGGCCTGCTCCAGGCCGAGCCCGGCGACCTCGAGGTTGCGGGGGTAGAGCCCGAGGCCGTACACCGCGTGGACGCTTGCGTCGGCGTCGGTGGACTGGATGCGGACGGTGCGGCCGGACCCCGCGGCGGAGCCGCTGTTGGACACGGTCAGGGTGGTGACGAACGGCAGGGCGCGCAGTGCGGCCTCGTCGAACTCGCCCTCCAGGTCGAAGGCGATCCTGCGCGCCCCCGCCTTCGCCTTGATCTCGGCCGCCGTGCCGTCGGCCAGCAGCCGGCCCCGGTGCAGGACCAGCACGCGGTCGGCGATCGCGTCGGCCTCTTCGAGGTAGTGGGTGGCGAACAGGACCGTGCGGCCCTGGTCGGCCTGCTCGCGCATGGTGGCCCAGAACGCCTGCCGGGTGGTGACGTCCATGCCGGTGGTCGGCTCGTCCAGGACGATCAGGTCGCTGTCGCCTGCGGTCGCGAGGGCGAACCGGACCCGCTGGGCCTGGCCGCCGGAGAGCTTGTCGACCTTGCGGTCGGCGATCTGGGCGATGCCCGCGCGGGCCAGTACCTCTGCGGCCCGGTACGGCCTCGGGTGCAGTCCGCAGGCCAGCGAGACCAGTTCGGCGACCGTGACCTCGTCCATCAGCCCGCCGCTCTGCAGCATCGCGCCGACCCGGCCGGCGACGATCGCCTCGCGCGGGCCGGTGCCGAAGACGCGGACCGTGCCGCTGTCCGGCTGCTTGAGGCCGAGGAGCAGGTCGAGAGTGGTCGACTTGCCCGCCCCGTTGGGCCCCAGCAGTGCCACGGTCTCCCCCGGGCGCAACGCGAGCGTCAGGCCGTCCACCGCCTGTACGTCCCCGAACCTCTTGCTCACCTGGTCGAACCCGACCACCGGTGCTGTCGTCGTCATGACAGTAATCGTCGCCCCGGGGACCGGGTGCGCGGCAGTGTCTGCCGTCCTCGGTGCCGCATGACAGATGTCATGCGGCACCGCTGTCGGATCAGCTCGGGTCGATGTCGATGACCCCGATGCGGTTCGTCCCGCTCTTCAGGGCCGGGCGCAGGGCGCCGATGACGTCCTGGACCGTGACGGCGGTCTTCTGACCGGTTCCGCGGGTGATCAGCACCCCGTTGAAGGTGCCGCCGTAGAGCTCCGTCAGCGCGGCCTGGTCGTAGCTCTCGACGAGCTTGCCGTTGACCGCCTTGACCTGGAGGAACTTCCACAGGGAGTTCTTCGGGCTGAAGGAGACCGCGTGCGCCGCGTCGGTCATGACGGTGGCCTTGCCGGACATCGCCGGTTCGGCGAACTCCTTCATCATCCGGTCGACCTCGGCATTGGAGATCGTCGGCTGCTTGTCCGTGGTCGGGACCGTCACGGCGGTGGCCGTGCCGGTCTCCACCTGGGTGCGGTAGCCCTCGACGACGGCGTCCTGGGCCTTAGCCGCGTCGATGCCCTTGCCGGCCTTGCCGTAGACGGCGACGGCCTTGCCGGACTCGAACTTGATCGTGCCTTCGGTGGCCGACCCGGAGCCGCCCGCGGCGGTCTCCAGGGCCGCCTGGAGCTTCTCCTCGTCGACCGGCATCGCGGGCTCGACCTCGCGGTGCTGCCCGAACAGCGCGCCGATCACGGAGACCGGGTTGTAGTCGCTCTTGGCGGCGTCGTCGACCGTGGCCTGCATGTCGAACTGGAGGCCCGCCTGGTCGGGCTTGAGGGTGACGGTGTCGCCGTCGACGGACAGCTTCAGCGGCTGGGTGACCCGCTTGCCGAAGGCGTCGTCGAGCTTCTTGACGGCGTCGTCGCTGGTGCCGCCGCCGACGTCGACGCCGAGCACGGTGGTGCCCTTGGGCACGTCGGAGTGGTTCATCAGCAGGCCGGCGCCGTAGACGCCGATCCCCGCGACGACCACCAGACCGCCCAGCAGGGGCAGCTTGCTGCGGCGCTTCTTCTTTTTCTTCTTGGAGTTCCGGGAGTCGCCCGCAGGCGAGCTCTGCGAGGCCGGCTCCGACCCCTTCGGCGGGGTGTGCGGCAGCGGTCCGTCGGTGCGTGTGCCGCCCTGGCCGCCGGGCACGACGGGGATGCCGCTGGTGACGGTGTGCCCGGAGACGTTGTCGACGGGACGGCCGCCGTAGCCGCCCGCGCCCGGCCCGGGGGCGGGCTTCTGCGGGGTGAGGATCGCGGTGTCGTCGCTCAGGCCACCGCCGGGGAGTCGACCGGTATGGGGGCCGGGGCCGGCGGCACGCGGACCGCCGGGACCCGCCGGACCACCCGGGCCGCCACGGCCGTTCGGGCCGCCGGGACCGGAAGGCACACCGGGCACACCGGGCCCGCCGGGAACGCCGGGCGCGCGAGTCGCACCGGGAGCACCCGGAGCGCCGGGGGGCCGCGTCACGCCGGGAGCACCGGCCACGCCGAGCGCGCCGCCGCCCACCGGGGGCACCATCGGGCCGTCGCCCGTGACCGGACCGCCGGTCGGGCCCGCGGGGCCGGGCTGCGGGCCACCCCGGCCGCCGGGACCACCGGGTCCGCCGGGTCCGTCCGGACCGTTGAAGTCGTAGGAGCCGCCGGGACCGGCCGGGAGGCCGCCCTGACCGCCCTGAACACCTTGACCGCCCTGACCCGGGCCGCCGTTCGGGCTGCTGTAGCCGTTCTGGCCGTCGGAGAAGTACGGCAGGTTGTCGCGGCTCGGCTCGGCACCGCCGGGGCCCTGCGCCGGTCCCTGCCCCAGCGCCGGTCCCTGGCCCTGCCCTGGCCCCTGGCCCTGGCCGGGACGCGGGCCGTTGCCGAGCGGGCCGACGGCGAGCGCCTCGGTCACGTCGAAGGAACCCGTGCCGCCACCGTGTCCCGGAGCCACGGGACCGCCGGTGGCGCCACCGGGGATCCCGGCGCCGTTGGTGCCGCCGGGGCGGGCACCCCCCGGCACGCTCATGGAGCCGACCACACCGCCGGGACGCCCGTTGCCCGGCCGCGCGCCACCAGACGCACCGGCACCCGGTCCCGCCGCGCCGGCGGGGGGAGCGGGGAGACCCGCGGGCGCGCCGGTCCCGGCGGCCGAACCGCCCGGCAGAGCAGCGCCGTTGGGGACGCCACCGCCCTGACCACCCTTGGCCGGACCCGACTTGCGTGGCGCGAACCAGTTGCTCGTCTTCTCCTCCGCGGCGGGCGCGGGTTCGCCGGGCAGTTCGAACGAGCCCGTCTCGGACGAGGAGGGGCCGGCGCCGGCCGCGGGGGCCGCGGGCTGCGCCTCGGCACCGGCACGGGGGCCGCCGTCGGGGGTGTCGCGGCCCGGCGCCTCGGTGTCGGCGACGGGTGTGCGCACCACGACCGGCGGAATGGGCCGCGAACCGGGGATGTTGATGCGGATCCGGGTCGTCAGCGTGGTCTCGGTCTTGCGTTCCTCCGGCTGCGCGGACGAACGGCCCGCGTCCGCGCCGCCGTCGGACACCACGGGGGTGCCGTACGGCGGCGTGCCCGAGGGGTACGCGGCTCCGCCGCGCCCGTTGGGCCCGGAGGACGGACTGTCAGTTTCACGGCTCAAGGCAGGTTCTCCAGGTTGGCTCCGCCGCCCGCACGGCCTCACGGGCAGCTCGGCGGCGCGCACCACCATACTGGCCACCTCTGGCCCGTATCCCACGACCACCGGGGAAACCCACACGGGACTCCCACCGGCACGCCACGGTGAAGTGGTACGTCACTTGCCAAGTCGGACGTGGTCGCCGACCGGTTGCCGCCCCAAACCAATGGTGGCGCAGATCACAGCAAGTGCCATGCCGCCGAGCAGGAAGAGATAGGAACCGCCTCCCGCGCCGAACAGGAAGTCGCCCTCGGGACGGCCCGCGGTGCACAGCACGACGGAGATCATCCAGCCGGCGGCGGGCGCGACGGCCCCGGCGCGGCTGCCGAGGGCCCGTGCCCCGCCGAGGAACAGTCCGGCGGCGCCCACGAGCGCGAGGAGCAGTCCGCCCGGGAACCAGCCCGCCTGGACGAGCGCCCCGGCGAGACCGGTGACCGCCCCGAGCAGCAGAAGCCCCACACAGGCGGCGATCCGTCCGGCGGGGGGCATCCGCAGCGGCTGGGCGAGCATCGAACCACGGTCGGACATCACGCCACCTCCGCCGCGTCGCCCGTGCCGGCGAACAGGTCGGCCTCCCTCTTCCCGAGGGGCTCTCCGCGGACGAGTTCGTAGTACTCGGTCGTGAACAGGGGCTGCGCGAGCTCGTTAGAGAGGGCGAAGTAGCGCTCACCGGGAGCGACTTCGACCTGGGTGGCGTGCGCGCGCATCGCGGCGGCCTTGGCGGCGGCGTACACGGGACCGCCGTCGATCTCGGCGGTGACGCAGCCGTCGTCCACCACACCCGGTACGTCGGTGACGACGGCGCTCCTGGCGAAGGGCAGCCCCGGGAGCTCCTCCCGGAGCCGTACGAAGGCGGCCCCGACGACGGAGCGCGGGACGCGGTTGACGTACACCTTCGGGATGCGCCACCCGGCGCCCTCGGCGAGCTCCGCCGCCCGCACGGCGACGCGGTGGGCCTGGATGTGGTCGGGGTGGCCGTAGCCGCCGTCCTCGTCGTAGGTGACGAGGACCTGGGGGCGCACCTCGAGGATGACCTGGACGAGGTGCGCGGCGGCCTCGTCGACGTCGGCCTGCCAGAAGCAGGCGGGGTCGTCGTTGTCGGGGAGGCCCATCATCCCGGAGTCGCCGTAGCGGCCGGCGCCGCCGAGCAGGCGGAAGTCGTCGACGCCGAGTTCGGCCATGGCGGCCGCGAGTTCCCGCCGCCGGTGCTCCCCGAGGGCGGAGCCGGTCAGGTGGCGCAGCTCCGGCGGGATGACCTCACCGCGTTCACCGAGGGTGCAGGTGACAAGGGTCACCCGGGCGCCCTCGGCCGCGTACCTGGCCATGGTCGCGCCGTTGTTGATCGACTCGTCGTCCGGGTGCGCGTGCACCAGCAGCAGACGCCGGGCGGGGAGTTCCGTCATGGGACCAGCCTACGAGGCGGCCCCCCGTCCCCGGTCGCCCGCCCGGCCGTGCGCCACTCAGGCGTTTTCGTCCGCGAAGACCTCCTCGGCGGACAGCACGGCGAAGGCGCGGGTCAGCCAGGTGCGCAGCGGGCCGGATCCATGGCCACGCCTACTCGTCTCCGAAGATCTCTGCGGCAGACGCGGCAGTGGCGGCGCGGACGAGCCATGCGTGGAGGATCTCGAGGTCTCCGCACTCCGCGATCCGCTGACGCGCGTCGGCAGGAACATCGATGCCGCGCTGTTCCAGGACGGTCAGTACGGCCGTGCCGTAGGTGGTGACGCTCCCCTCGTCGCGGCCTTCATCGCGGAGTTCCTCCGCGAGGTCTGACTTGTAGAAGGAAAGATCCACGGCCACCAGGTTCCTCCAGAGCTCCTTGGCCGGGCGGCTGCCCAGGCCTTGTGCGACGAGTTCGATGATGGGGTCGACGACGTCTTCGTGTTCGTTCCGCAGCGCGGTGGACAGGGCTTTCAGTATGTCACCAATGGCCGGATCGCCCGCGTGTGTGATGGCGGCGAGGGTGGCCAGTACGAGGTCCTCGTGGGCCTCGGCAGGGTCTGTGATCACCGGCATGTTGTGGGGACCTGCCACGAGGGGCCTGATGGTGAGCGTGGGCAGTTGGGGAGGCCCGCTGGCCACCGGCAGCTGGGCCCATGCGGCGGTGGCATGGTCCTGGACCACGACCAGGAGGGCGGTGGGCAGCCGGTACTTCGTCCACAGATACGCGGTGTAATACGCCCAGCTCGCGGGCTTGGCAAGATCCTTCTTACCCTGAGCCTCGATGGCGAGGAGGAAGGCGCCGTGTTCCGTGCTGTCGAGACGCAGGAGGGTGTCCACCCGCCGTTCGACCGGGCTGGTCTCGGTGAGGTCTGTGGGCAGGATCGTGACGCTGTCCGGGACGGGGAGGTCGCATCCGAGGGCTTTCGAGACGCGGCTGAAGAGCTTGGTGTCACGCTGAAAGATGCGATGCATCGCTTCGTGCGGTGAGCTGACCATGCGGTTCCTTTGCCTGCGGGGTCTTCAGAGGGTCGTGGCCGCCGACCGCTCACGGCAGTCGTGGCAGCGGGCGTCCGGCTCGGGTGACCGGAGGCCTCGGTCGCAGCCGTCGCAGTTCTGCACCGGGTGCCGGACAGCCGGCGGGGAGTCGCGGTCCGGAACCTCGCCCGGCGGGAGGACGACCTCGGCCCACACGGTCTTGCGCGGGCTCAGCTCCGGAGCCCAGCCCCAGCGGTCGGCGAGCGCCTCGACCAGGAGCAGTCCACGGCCGGACTCGGTGTCGCCCTCCGGGCCCGCTGGGCGCAGACAGGGCGGCCGGTCCCCCGACGTGTCGGTCACTTCGATGCGGAGCGTGCGCGCGATGACGTACAGCGTGAGCCGGAAGTCCCGGCCGGGCACGCGCCCATGGGTCACCGCGTTCGCCGCCAGTTCGGCGACGATCTGGCCGGCCGGGTCCACCGGCAGCCCCCAGGAGCGCAGTTGCTCTGACGTCAGCAGACGGGCGAGGCGCGCTCCGCGAGGCGTGGGAGACAACCGCACGCTGAAGTTGCGGAAGTGCTGGCCGGGTTGGGTCCCGGCGGAGACGGATTCCTGGATCACGTCACTCACAGTGGCCACTCCCGCTTACCGTGAACAGTGATGGAGCGGTTGCGTACGGTGACTGTCCGGGCGTTGTCCGGTCGTGTCCGAACTGTCGGTCCGGGTGACGGAGGGGTGCGGAGTGACGCAGGTGAACGGCGAGGCGGTCCAGCTCAAGGAGGAGGCGGACGAACCGGGTTGGGAGGTCGATCCGGACGACGAGTGGGGCACCGCCGTCGTGGAGACGGTGGGTCGGCAGTTGAAGCTGCGGCGAGAGGCCGTGGGGATGCGGGCGGCCGACTTCGGGCTGGCGGTCGGGTACGGCGAGGACCTCGTCTACAAGATCGAGAGTGGGAAGCGGATCCCTCGTCCCGAGTACCTGGACAAGGCCGACAAGGTGTTGGGGGCGGGTGGGCTGCTCTCGGCAATGAAGGAGGACGTGAAGAAGGTCCGGTACCCGAAGAACGTCCGACATCTGGCGGCGATGGAAGCGAAGGCGGTCGAGATCGGGGTGTACGAGTGCAACAACATCCACGGGCTGTTGCAGACCCCCGAGCATGCCCACGCCCTGCTGGAATCGTGGCAGCCCGCCTACACGCAGGAAGACGTGGAACGGCTGGTGGCGGCACGCATGGCACGTCGATCCGTCTTCGAGCGGTCACCCGCGCCCGCCCTGGGCTTCGTCCTGGAAGAGTCGACCCTGCGCCGCAAGGTTGGGGGCACAATGGTGAGGCGACAGCAGTTCGAACGCCTGCTGGAGGTCGGGCGGTTGAACAATGTGACGCTTCAGGTGATGCCGATGGACAGCGGGGCTCACCCTGGCCTCAGCGGCAGGATCGAGTTGCTGAAGTTCGAGGACGGCACAGGCGTAGGCCGTTCCGACGGGGCGTTCAACGGCCGCCCGACGCCCGATCTGAGGCAGCTCCGCATCCTTGAGCTGCGGTACGGCACCATCCGGGCGCAGGCTCTCCGGCCAGGGGAGTCTCTGACCCTCATCGAGAAACTGCTGGGAGAGACATGATCCGCAAGCACTCTGCCGGGGACTCATCCGAACTGGCTTGGTTCAAGAGCAGCTACAGCAGCGGGCCCGACGGCGACTCCTGCGTAGAGATCGCTCCCACCCCCGCCACCATCCACGTCCGCGACTCCAAGCACGCCGACAGCGGCCCCCGCCTCGCGCTCTCGCCCAAGGCCTGGGCCGACTTCGTGCCGTACGCGTCCGAAGCCTGAAACTCCCCGGATCCACAGAGCTTACGGAGCCGGATGCGGGGCAGGCGCGGTACGAGGCGGCCGGCTCCGGTCGGTCGCCCGCCGGAGCCCACGCGTCGGCACGCGTCAGAACTTGATGCTGCCGATCATGCTCGCCACGCTCGTCGTCAGGTCGCTGATCGTCGGCGCGATCGTCGAGGACGCGAGGTAGAAGCCGAGCAGGATGCAGACGACCGCGTGACCGCCTTTCAGCCCCGACTTCTTGACCAGCAAGAAGACGATGATCGCCAGCAGCACCACCGCCGAAATCGAGAGTGCCACGGCGGTTCACCTCCAAGGACCCGGGAACGTGGGGGCAAAAGCAGAACAAGGGAACTTGTAAATCCATACCTCAGCCAGCAGGTTCATACCCACACAGCGCTAGTGATCATAACTATGTGTGGGCGCGCATCTCGCGGCGCACAGCCGCACAAGGGGGTCGCATGGCCAATATGGTCGGGGGATGACGACCGACTCCGGCTCCTTCCCCCGCAGGCACGCCCGCACCCAGCGTTTCACCCTCGGCGCGCCGCGTTCGTTCACGGTGGCCCCCGACGGCTCCCGGGTCGTGTTCCTGCGTTCCGCTTCCGGCACGGACCGCACGGGCGCGCTGTGGGTCCTCGATCCGGCGGACGGTACGGAGCGTCCGGCCGCCGACCCGCGGACCCTTCTCGGCGGCACCTCGGAGGACCTCTCGCCCGAGGAGCGCGCACGCCGTGAGCGCAGTCGTGAGGGCGGCGCCGGGATCGTCGGCTACGCCACCGACGCGGCCGTCGAGCTGGCGTCTTTCGCCTTGTCAGGACGGCTTTTCACGGCGGAGCTGCGGGCCGGGACGGCGACCGCACTCGCGGTCCCCGGGCCGGTGATCGACCCCCGGCCGTCCCCGGACGGACGGCTCGTCGCCTACGTCACCGGGGGCGCTCTGCGGGTGGTGGGGGCCGAGGGCGAGGGCGACCGGGCGGTGGCGGAACCGGAATCGGACACGGTTTCCTATGGATTGGCCGAGTTCATCGCGGCCGAGGAGATGGGCCGTTCGCGCGGGTTCTGGTGGTCTCCGGAATCGGATCGGCTGCTGGTCACACGCGTGGACGACACGCCGGTGGAGCGGTGGTGGATCTCCGATCCGGCCCAGCCGAAACGTGAGCCACGACACGTGCCCTATCCAGCTGCCGGGACGGCCAACGCGGATGTGCGGCTGTTCGTGTTCGGGCTCGACGGAGTGCGCACCGAGGTCGCCTGGGACCGGGCGCGCTACCCGTATCTGGCGCGAGTGCACTGGTCAGGGGCGGGAGCGCCGCTGCTGCTCGTACAGGCGCGCGACCAGCGCAGTCAGCTGTTCCTGGCGGTGGACACCGACTCCGGGGCGACCCGGATGGTGCACGCCGACGAAGATCGGATTTGGCTGGATCTTTTCCCCGGCGTGCCGTGCTGGAGTCCGTCGGGGCAGCTGGTCAGGATCGCCGACGAGGGCGGCGCCCGGGTCCTGGCGGTCGGTGAACGTCCGCTGACGGGCGCCCAGTTGCATGTGCGGGCGGTGCTGGACGTGACGGCCGACGACGTCCTGGTGGCCGCCTCGGCCGGGGCGGACGCGGCCGCGCCGGAAACCGGTGAGGTGCATGTCTACCGGGTCAACGAACTCGGTCTCGAGCGCATCTCGCAGGAACCCGGGGTGCACTCGGCGGTGCGCGCGGGCGACGTGACCGTCCTGGTGTCGGCGGTACCGGACCGGCCGGGCAGCGTGGCGCGGGTGCTGCGGGACGGGAAGCCCGCGGCGACTGTCCGTTCTTTTGCGGAAGATCCCGGTCTGTCACCCCGCGTACTCCTCACCGAGGGGGGCGCACGACGTATCCCGTGCGCCGTGCTTATGCCAACGGACTACGTCGGTGACACCCCCCTGCCCGTTCTCATGGATCCCTACGGCGGTCCGCACGGACAGCGGGTGCTGGCAGCGCACAACGCGCATCTGACCTCACAGTGGTTCGCCGACCAGGGGTTCGCGGTGATCGTCGCCGACGGGCGGGGCACGCCGGGCCGCTCACCCGCCTGGGAGAAGGCGATCAAGGACGAGGTGGCCGCGATCACCCTGGAGGACCAGGTGGACGCCCTGCACGCGCTCGCCGAACGCTTCCCGCTCGACCTGACCCGGGTGGCCATCCGCGGCTGGTCGTTCGGCGGCTACCTGGCCGGGCTCGCGGCGCTGCGCCGCCCCGACGTCTTCCACGCGGCGGTGGTCGGCGCCCCGGTCACGGATCTGCGTCTGTACGACACGCACTACCAGGAGCGCTATCTCGGCCACCCCGGGGAACAGCCGGAGGTCTACCGGCGCAACTCGCTGATCGACGACGAGGGCCTGGTGGACGCGGCCGAGCCGGCCCGCCCCATGCTGATCGTCCACGGCCTCGCGGACGACAACGTGGTGGTCGCCCACTCGCTGCGGCTGTCCTCGGCCCTGCTCGCCGCCGGCCGGCCGCACGAGGTGCTGCCCCTGTCCGGCGTGACCCACATGACCCCGCAGGAACAGGTCGCGGAGAACCTGCTCCTGCTCCAGCTGGACTTCCTCCGCCGCGCCCTGGGCCTCGGCCAGGCATAGAAAAACGGGCCGGGAGACATGGCGCTCCCGGCCCGTTTACGGCACCCGCACGGCCGTACGCTGTTCACCCTGACGCGTCCGTATATCGGAATCGGGTCGGTCAAGTTGCCTGTGTGTTAACGCGGTTGCTGCGCAAATACGACGCTATGCACCGCCGTCGACATGATCACCCGATGGTTCCTCCGGCGGGACCACCTGCTTCTCCTCCGCGAAGTGACACGCCGAGTCGTGTGCCGCCGGGCCGCTCGCGTGCCGGAACTCCGCCGGGACCGCCAGCACCGGCACCTCCAGCGCGCACCGCTCCCGCGCCTTCCAGCAGCGGGTGCGGAAGCGGCAGCCGGAGGGGATGTTCGTCGGGGACGGGACGTCACCCGCCAGGATGATCCGCTCCCGGTGCTCCCGCGCCTCCGGGTCCGGTACGGGGACCGCGGACAACAGGGCCTGGGTGTAGGGGTGCGTCGGATGCTCGTAGATCTCGGCGTCGCGGCCGATCTCCACGATCCGGCCGAGGTACATCACCCCCACCCGGTCCGAGATGTGGCGGACGATCGAGAGGTCGTGGGCGATGAAGAGGTAGGAGAGGTCGAACTCGCTCTGCAGCCGGTCGAGCAGGTTGATCACCTGCGCCTGGACCGACACGTCCAGCGCGGACACCGGTTCGTCGGCGACGATCACCTCCGGGCGCAGGGCGAGACCCCGCGCGATGCCGATGCGCTGCCGCTGACCGCCGGAGAACTGGTGCGGGTAGCGGTTGATGTACTCGGGGTTGAGCCCGACGACGTCCAGCAGGTCCTGGACCTTTCTGCGCCGGTCCCCCTTGGGCGCCACCTCGGGGTGGATCTCGTACGGCTCCCCGATGATGTCGCCGACCGTCATGCGCGGGTTGAGCGAGGTGTACGGGTCCTGGAAGACCATCTGGATGTTGCGCCGGACCGCCCGCATGGCCTTCCCCGACAGGCCGGTGATGTCCTCGCCCCGGTAGCGGATCTCACCCGCCGTCGGCTTCTCCAGGTTGACGAGCATCTTGGCGACCGTGGACTTGCCGCAGCCGGACTCGCCGACGATGCCCAGGGTCTCGCCGCGGTGGAGGGTGAAGTCGACGCCGTCGACGGCCTTCACCGCGCCGACCTGCTTCCTGAAGAGGATGCCCTGGGTGAGCGGGTAGTGCTTGACCAGCCCGTTCACCTCGAGGATCGGCTCGGCGGACGCGGCCGTCGCGGAACTAGCCATGCAGGCACTCCCTCCAGAAGTGGCACGCGCTCGTGCGGTCGGCGTGGGACTCGTCGACCGCACCGGCCGCACCGACCGCGTCGCCCCCGTCGACCCCGTCCACCGCGTACAGCGGGGGTACGTCCGTACGGCACACGTCCTGGGCCATCGGGCAGCGCGGGTTGAAGGCACAGCCGGGCGGGATGTTCATGAGGTTGGGCGGCAGGCCCTTGATGGCGTAGAGCTCCCGGCCCTTGTGGTCCAGGCGCGGGATGGAGTCGAGCAGGCCGCGGGTGTAGGGGTGGGCCGGGGCCTTGTAGATGTCGTGGACCGGGGCCGACTCGACGATCCGGCCCGCGTACATGACCGCGATCCGGTCGGCCACGTCCGCGACCACGCCCAGGTCGTGGGTGATGAGGATCAGGCCCATGCGGTACTCGCGCTGGAGCTCCGCGAGCAGGTCCATGACCTGGGCCTGGACGGTGACGTCGAGGGCGGTGGTGGGCTCGTCGGCGATGATGAGCGCCGGTTCCAGGGCCATCGCCATCGCGATCATGATGCGCTGGCGCATACCGCCGGAGAACTGGTGCGGGTAGTCCCTGACCCGTTCCCGGGCGCCGGGGATACGGACCCGGTCCATCAGCTCCACGGCCTTGTCCCGCGCCTCCTTCCTCGACATCCCGCGGTGCACGACGAACATCTCGCCGAGCTGGTCGCCGACCGGCAGCACGGGGTTCAGGGAGGACAGGGCGTCCTGGAAGATCATCGCCATCTCGGCGCCACGGACCTTCCTGCGCTCCTCCTCCTTGAGCCGCAGCAGGTCCTGGCCCCGGAAGAGGATCTCGCCGCCGGTGATCCGGCCGGGCGGCATGTCGAGGATGCCCATGATCGCCTGGGCGGTGACGGACTTGCCGGAGCCGGACTCACCGAGCACGGCGAGGGTCTCGCCCGCGTCCACGCCGTAGCTGACGCCGTTGACGGCTCTGGCGATTCCGTCCCGGGTGCGGAACTCCACGTGCAGGTCGCGTACTTCGAGCAGCATCCGGCCGTCACCTCAGCTTCGGGTCGAGGGCGTCGCGCACCGCGTCGCCGAGCATGATGAACGCCAGGACGGTGAGGGCCAGGGCGCCCGAGGGCCACAGCAGGGCGTGCGGGGCGTTGCGGATGTAGGGCGAGGCGGCGGAGATGTCGATGCCCCAGGAGACGGTCGGCGGCTTCAGTCCGACGCCGAGGTAGGACAGGGTCGCCTCCAGCGCGATGAAGGTGCCGAGCGCGATGGTCGCCACGACGATCACCGGGGCGACCGCGTTGGGCGCGATGTGCCGCAGCAGCAGCCGGGAGTGGGAGGCGCCCAGGGCGCGGGCCGCCTGGACGTAGTCGTTGTGTTTGGCGGTGATCACCGAGCCGCGGGCGATCCGGGAGATCTGCGGCCAGCCGAGCAGCACCATGAACCCGATGACGGGCCAGACCGTGTTGCTGGTCACCACGGAGAGGAGGACCAGGCCGCCGAGGACGACCGGGATGGCGAAGAAGATGTCGGTGATCCGGGACAGGACCGAGTCCCCCGCCCCGCCGAAGAACCCGGCGAGACCGCCGAGCACGCTGCCGAGCAGGGCGACGCCGAGCGTGGCCAGGACGCCGACCGTGACGGACGTACGGGCGCCGTAGACCACGCGCGTGTAGACGTCGCAGCCCTGGCCGTCGAAGCCGAAGGGGTGGCCCGGCTGGGAGCCTTCCTGGGCCTTGGAAAGGGTGCACTTGAGGGGGCTCATCCAGGTGATGGAGCCGGGCCACAGGGAGATGACGACCAGGAAGAGGATGACCAGGCCGGCGATGATGAAGACCGGGTTGCGGCGCAGGTCCCGCCAGGCGTCGGACCAGAGGGAGCGGGCCTTCTCGGTCGGCCCGGTGCCCTGCGTCCCGTCCGACGGCTTCTCCAGGGTCTCCCCCTCCGCCGTGGCCAGGTCCATCGCCCCGCCCATGCCGGTGTCGGCGATGGCGCCGTCCTCCGGGGTGCGGCCCGCGCCCGGCAGACGGTGCTCCGGTGGCGTCGGCTCAGGCATAGCGGATCCTCGGGTCGAGTACGGCGTAGAGGAGGTCGACGAGCAGGTTGGCCACCAGGAAGACCAGCACGAGGACGGTCACGAAGCCGACGACGGTCTGGGTGTTCTGGCGGAGGATCCCCTGGTAGAGCTGGAAGCCGACGCCGTGGATGTTGAAGATGCGCTCGGTGACGATCGCGCCGCCCATCAGCGCGCCGATGTCGGTGCCGATGAACGTGACCACGGGGATGAGGGAGTTGCGCAGCAGGTGCCGGGTGACGACCCGGCGGCGGGGCAGCCCCTTGGCGACGGCCGTCCTGACGTAGTCGGACCGCCGGTTCTCCGCGATGGAGGTACGGGTCAGCCGGGTGACGTACGCCAGCGAGACGGAGGCGAGCACCAGGCCCGGCACGATCAGTTCGCCGAAGGTGGCCTCCGAGGAGACCGACGGCTTGATCCAGCCCCATTCGACGCCGAGCAGGAGCTGGAGCAGCAGGCCGGTGACGAAGGTGGGGACGGAGATCACCACGAGGGTGAGGAGCAGGACCCCGGTGTCGACGGGCCGGCCCCGGCGCAGACCCGTCACGACGCCGAGGGTGATGCCGATGACGATCTCGAAGACGATCGCGACGATCGTCAGCCGGATGGTGACCGGGAACGCCGTCGCCATCAGCTCGGTGACCGGCTGGCCGTTGAACGCCGTACCGAAGTCTCCGGTGAAGACGTTCGCCATGTAGGTCAGGTACTGCTGCCAGACCGGCTTGTCGAGGCCGAACTCCTTCTTGAGCTGTGCGGCGGTGGCCGGGTCGCACTGCCGGTCACCGCAGAGACCCGCGATGGGGTCGCCCATCACGTTCACCATCAGGAAGATCAGCAGCGTGGCGCCGATGAACACCGGGATCATCTGCAGCAGACGACGGATCACATACCGGCCCATGGCGGGTCAGCTGACCTTGATCTCGTTGTAGACCGGGACGGAGAACGGATTGAGCTTGACGTTCGAGAGCCGCTCCGAGTAGCCGGCGCTGCCGTTCTGGTACCAGAGCGGGATGGCGGCCATGTTGTCGCGGACGACCCCCTCGGCCTGCTGGAAGATCTGCACGGCCTTGGCGGTGTCGGTCTCGGCGTTGGCCTGGTCGACGAGCTTGTCGAACTCCTTGTTCGACCACTTGCCGTCGTTGGAGGAGGCGTTGGTGTAGTACAGCGGCTGGAGGAAGTTCTGGATGAGGGGGTAGTCCATCTGCCACCCCGCCCGGAACGGGCCGCTCATCTTCCGGTCACCGATCTGGGTGCGGAAGTCCGCGAACGTGCCGACCGGGTTGCCGACGCAGGCCTTGTCGTTGCCGAGGGCGTTGTTGATCGAGTTGCAGACCGCGTCGACCCACTGTTTGTGCGATCCGGTGTCCGCGTTGTATGTGATCCTGACCTGGCCGCCGGGCAGGCCGCCGCCCTCCTTGATGAGCTTCTTCGCGGCGGCGGGGTCGTAGTCGCAGGCGTCCCCGCACAGGCCTTCCTTGAAGCCGCCCTCCTTGCCGAGCACCGGGGAGGTCCAGTCGGTGGCGGGGGTGCGGGTCTTCTGGAAGATGGTCTCGGTGATCTGCTTGCGGTCGATCGCCCGGGAGAGGCCGGTACGCACCTTGTCCGAGCCGGTGGTGTTCCACTTCTTGTCGTAGAAGGGGAAGGCCAGGGTCTGGAGGATGCCGGCGGGGGTGTTCAGGTAGCGGTCGCCGAGGTCGCTCTTGACGTTCTTGAGCTGGGCCGCGGGCACGTCGTCGACGAGGTCGAGGTTGCCGGCCAGCAGGTCGGTGTAGGCGGTGTTGCTGTCGGTGTAGACCTTCAGGGTCACGCCACCGTTCTGCGCCTTGTCGTCGCCGGGGTAGCCGTCCCACTTCTTCAGGGCCATCTGGGAGCCCTTGGTGTAGGAGTCGATCGTGTACGGCCCGTTTCCGATCGGTTTCTTCAGCCAGCCCGCGTGATCGGTGAAGAAGGCCTGGGGCAGCGGCGCGTAGGCGGGGTAGCCCAGGGTGTCGGGGAAGGTGGAGAACTTCTGCCTGAGCTTGACGGTGAAGGTCTTGTCGTCGACGACCTTGAGCCCGGCCAGGGCGCCGGCGGTCTGCTTGCCGCCCTCGCCGGGGTGCACCGCGGGGTAGCCGTCGATGTACTCGAAGAAGTACGCGTTCTTCTGGTTGTTCTTCAGACTCGCCCCGTAGTTCCAGGCGTCGACGAAGGATTTCGACGTCACTTTCTCGCCATTGCTGAACGTCCAGCCGTCCTTGACGGTGATGGTGAAGTTCTGCGAGTCCGTGGTGTCGATCTTCTCGGCCAGCATGTCCTCGGCCGCGCCCGTCTGCGGGTTGTACTTCTTCAGGCTCCGGAAGATCATGTCGAGGACCTTGCCGCCCTGCACCTCGTTGGTGTTGGCGGGCTCCAGCGGGTTCTGCGGGTCGCCCCAGGAGGAACTGAGCACCGCGCCGCCGTCGCCGCTGCCGCCGCCGCTCCCCCCGCCCCCGCACGCCGTCGCCGCGAGTGCTGCCGCCGCCGCGCATGCGGCCCACTTGGCGTGCGTGGCTCCACGCATGGATGCCTCCTCATTGACTTCGCTTTACCTGAGCGCCGGTCAGCACCGAAGCGCTGAACCAGTACCGGTAAATATCAACTTAAAAGGTGCATAGCGCACACGGGCCGCGCCCAACGGGAGGCCACAGGAGGGCTATCCGGGGGACGACGCAAGAGCGCCGGACGCGGGCAGCAGGTTCCTGCAGGGGGGTCGAAAAGGATCTTCTTCGCAGGTCACAATGGATCTCCCATGCGGTGCGCAACGAATCACCGGCATCCGTTGCCGAACCGTTGGATTACGAACCCGAGATGTACGCATTCCGACACCCTGGCGTCCGAATATCGAACTCCTTGCCCGTTTCGCCCATTTGGCCCGAATTCGAACACGGAACGATTACGGCGCGCTACACGCGTAGCTACGGTTCGGCCAAGTAGAAGCAAAGAAAGTAAAGAGAAGACCAAGGCGGACCAGAATTTATTGACCTTGAATGAATTACGTTGAAAAAGTCCGGCGTAGCCCGTAGGGAGAGCCCTGCGGGGTCCTTGACCCACAGGGCACGGAGCATCATGACCCCCCCAACTCCTTCCCCGGCCACCGCTCTCGAGGTGACCGACGAAGACAGTGCGACGCCGGCGAAGCCCTCGGCCCCCAAGGGCAACGAGAGCCGTTCGCCGGGACGGCTTGCCTGGAGCCGATTCAAGCGCGATCGCGCGGGCGTCATATCCGCCTATGTGGTGATCTTCTTCTTCGTCGTCTCGATCGGCGCGCCCCTCATCGCCAAGTTGTACGGAAAGGACCCGTACACCACTTATGGCATGAACATCCCGGGCCTGCTCAACGAGTTCAACTTCCCGATCAAGCCGAACGGGGGCATGAGCAGCGAGTTCTGGTTCGGCGTGGAGCCGCAGCTCGGCCGCGACGTCCTGACGTTCCTCCTGTACGGCATGCGCAACTCGCTGCTCATCGCCACGGCCGCCACCCTCATGACGACCCTGCTCGGCGTCGTCATCGGCATCACCGCCGGCTACCTGGGCGGCAAGACGGACTACCTGGTCGGCCGGGTCATCGACATCCTGCTCGCCTTCCCGCAGACCCTGTTCTTCATCGCGTTCTGGCCGGTCGTCCTGGCGATCTTCGTCGCCCCGGACGAGAACACCCCGATCTGGCTGACGGTCACCAGCCTCATCCTCGTGATGACGGCGTTCGGCTGGGCCTCCATCGCCCGTCTGCTGCGTGGCGAGGTGCTGGCCCTGCGCGAGCGGGAGTTCGTGGAGGCGGCCAAGGTCACCGGCGCCTCGCCGACCCGGATCATCTTCAAGGAACTGCTGCCCAACCTCTGGACGCCGATCCTCATCCAGTCGACCCTTCTGCTGCCCGCCTATGTCACGGCGGAGGCGGGTCTGGCGTTCCTCGGTGTCGGCCTCACGGACCCGACTCCGGACTGGGGCGTCATGCTCCAGTTCGGCGCCAAGTACTACCAGGACGACATCACCTTCATGCTCTTCCCGGGCCTGTCGATGGTGATCTTCGTAGTGGCCTTCAACCTGCTCGGCGACTCGGTCCGCGACGCTCTGGACCCGAAGACCAAGCGCTGAACCACCCCACTCCGCCCGGGCGACGGGGCCCGGACGGAGCGCACCACGTACCTTCGTCACTCCAGTAGAAATCGGGTCAGCCATGTCTCTATCCCGCAGAAACTTCGTCATAGCAACGACAGTCGCCGCCGCGGGGTCGACGCTCCTCTCGGCGTGCAGCAGCGGCGATGCGGGAGGCGGCAGCTCCACTCCGAGCGGGGGCGCCACCGAGTACACCGGCGCCACCGTCACCGTGGGCACCAAGGCCGACTCGACCGGTCCCGCCCCCGAGATCACGGGCGCCAAGAAGGGCGGGACGATCTACGGCATCGCGCCGGACGACTTCTCGCACCTCGACCCGCAGCGCATCTACTACGCGTACAACTCCACCGCCGCCCTGCTGCTGCACCGCTGCCTCACCGGTTACAAGATCGACTCCAGCGGCCACCAGAAGCTGGTCGGCGACCTGGCCGAGGACACCGGCACGATGTCCAACGGCGGCAAGACCTGGACCTTCACGCTGAAGGAGGGTCTGAAGTGGCAGGACGGCACCGAGCTGACCGTCGATGACGTGCGCCACGGCATCGAGCGCCTGTGGGCCCCGTTCATCATCGAGTCCGCCACCTACGTCCAGATCGCCCTCACCGGCAAGGGTGGCAAGTGGCGTGACGCGTACGAGGGCCCGTACAAGGGCAAGCACCTCGCCGAGCTGGTGACCGACAAGGCCAAGCGGACCATCACGTTCAACCTGGCCGAGGCCCGCCCGGACCTCAACTTCACGCTGGCCATGCACTCGTACGCCGCGGTGTCCCCGAAGCTGGACACCAAGGAGAAGTACGACAAGATGCCGGCCGCCTGCGGCCCGTACATGGTCAAGAACCACGTCACCGACAAGTCGATGACGCTGACCCGCAACAAGTTCTGGGACCCGAAGACCGACTCGATCCGCAACAACTACCCGGACGGCTTCGAGTTCACCTTCGGCATCGAGACCCTGGACGGCGTGGACCGCCTGATCGCCTCCCAGGGCAACGACGCCTACGCGGTGTCCATCTACAAGGGCGTGCCCGCCGAGCGCATCCAGAAGGTCCTCACCGACCCGGACATCAAGAAGCGCACGTTCAACGGCCTGCTCACCGGCACGTACTACTACGCGATCAACACCAAGCGCGTCACCGACCTGAAGGTCCGCCAGGCCCTGAACCACGCCTGGCCGCTCCAGCAGATCCGTCAGATCTACGGCGGCCCGTCCTCCGGCGACTTCGCGACCACGATCCTCAGCCCCGACATCCTGGGCCGCGAGAAGTTCGACGTCTACGGCAAGCTGAAGACGCCGCAGGGCGACCCGGCCGCCGCGAAGAAGCTGCTGAAGGAGGCCGGCAAGGAGGGCATGAAGGTCGTCTATGCCTTCCCGGCGGACCCGACGTACAACAAGACCAAGGTCGTCATCGAGAACGCGCTGAAGGCGGCGGGCTTCACCCCCATCATCAAGCCGGTCGACTCGACGACGTACTACGACCAGATCGCGAAGGTCGACAACACCTTCGACGTGATGTGGTACGGCTGGTCCCCGGACTGGCCGACCGCCTACACGATGATGCAGCCGCTGTTCGACAGCGCCAGCGTCGGTGACGGTCTCTACAACGTCTCGCAGACGAAGATCCCCTTCATCGACGAGGCGATCCAGAAGAACATGGTCATCACCGACCAGAAGAAGGCGGGCGCCGCCTGGGCCGCGCTCGACAAGAAGATCATGACCGAAGTCGCGCCGATCATCCCCGAGATGTACCAGCGCCGTTACTACGTCTACGGCAACAAGGTCGGCGGAGCGCAGTTCGACCCGAACTTCTCCGCGACCCTGCTCTACAAGACGTTCGTGAAGGCCTGACGACCGGCCCTCGTGGCGGGGGGGGGGGGGGGCGCCCCCCCCCCCCCCCCCCCCCCCCCCCCCCCCCCCACCCCCCCCCCCCCCCCCCCCCCCCCCCGACAGCCAGAAAAAACACCCCGCCCTACAAGCCGTTCGTGACGGCCTGACGACCGGCCCTGGTGGGGGGGCGGCCTCCGGCCGCCCCGCCTCCTTCCCCCCTTCGGCATCCGTCAGGAAACCCCAACTGCCATGCTCCGCTTCCTTGTCCGACGAATCCTCGGCGCCGCTGTGATCCTCGTGGTCATCAGCGCCATCGTGTTCGTCCTGTTCTACGCCGCCCCGCGCGACCCCGCCCGCATCGCCTGCGGCAAGGCCTGCACCCCCGAGACCCTGGAGCTGGTGCGGAAGAACCTGGGGATCGCCGATCCGCTGCCCGTGCAGTACTGGGACTGGCTCAAGGGCATCTTCGTCGGCCGTGACTACACGTCCTTCGGGCACTGCCCCGCGCCCTGCCTGGGCTTCTCGTTCCAGAACCGCGAGCCGGTCCTCGGGATCATCGCGGACCGCTTCCCGACCACCCTGTCGCTCTCCCTGGGCAGCTCGGTCATCTACCTGACCTTCGGCATCGGCGCGGGCATGCTGGCCGCCGTGAAGCAGGGCAAGGCGTTGGACAAGATCGCCAGCTCGGCATCGCTGATCGCTTCCTCGATGCAGATCTACGTCGTGGGCGTGCTCGCCACGTACCTGCTGGTCGACCAGTGGAAGGTCCTGAACCGCGCCAGCTACACGCCGTTCACCGACGACCCGGCCGCCTGGGCCCAGGGTCTGCTGGTGCCGTGGATCGTCCTGTCACTGATCTGGACGGCCAACTACACGCGTATGACGCGCTCGCAGATGGTGGAGGCGCTGAGCGAGGACTACGTCCGCACCGCCCGCGCCAAGGGCCTCTCCCGCCGGAAGGTGTTCTTCCGCTTCGCCTGGCGCGGCGCCATGGGCCCGATCGTCACCATCTTCGGCCTCGACCTCGGCGTGTTGCTCGGCGGTGCGATCATCACCGAGTCCACCTTCAGCCTCCAGGGGCTGGGCATGCTCTCTGTCAAGGCTGTCAGCACCAACGACCTGCCCATCCTGCTCGGCGTCGTCCTCGTCGCCGCGGGCGCGATCGTCGTCTTCAACATCGTCGTCGACGCTCTGTACGCCCTCATCGACCCGCGCGTGCGCCTCGCCTAGAGGAGAGAGAGAACCATGAGCACCCCCTTCCTCTCCATGCGCGATCTGCGTGTGCACTTCTCCACCGAGGACGGCGTCGTCAAGGCCGTCGACGGACTCTCCTTCGACCTGGAGAAGGGCAAGACCCTCGGCATCGTCGGCGAGTCGGGCTCCGGCAAGTCCGTCACCAACATGGCGATCCTGGGCCTGCACGACCCGCGCAACACCTCCCTCGACGGCGAGATCACCCTCGACGGCAAGGAACTGATCACCGCGACCGAGCGCGAGCTCGAGCAGCTGCGCGGCAACAAGATGTCCATGATCTTCCAGGACGCGCTGGCCTCGCTGTCGCCGTACCACACCATCGGCGCGCAGATCGGCGAGACGTACCGCAAGCACACGGGTGTCTCCAAGAAGGAGGCCCGGGCGCGGTCCGTCGAGATGCTGCGCCGGGTGGGCATCCCGCAGCCCGACGTGCGCATCGACGACTACCCGCACCAGTTCTCCGGCGGTATGCGCCAGCGCGCGATGATCGCCATGGCGCTGGTCTGCGACCCCGAGCTGCTGATCGCCGACGAGCCGACCACGGCCCTCGACGTGACCGTGCAGGCCCAGATCATGGACCTGCTCAAGGACCTCCAGCAGGAGTTCGGCACGGCCATCATCTTCATCACGCACGACCTCGGCGTCATCGCCGACATCGCGGACGACGTCCTCGTGATGTACGGCGGCCGGTGCGTGGAGCGGGGCACCAAGGAAGAGGTGCTGCGCAGCCCGCAGCACCCCTACACGCTGGGCCTGCTGGGCTCGATGCCGAGCCTGGACGGGCCGGTCGACGTGCCGCTCACCCCCATCCCCGGCTCGCCGCCCTCGCTGCTCAACCCGCCGTCCGGCTGCCGCTTCCACCCCCGCTGCACGTTCGCGGAGAAGGTGGAGGGCGATCTGTGCGCCACCGAGCAGCCGGCGCTGAAGATCGTGGACGGACGGGGCTCGGCGTGTCACCTGACCCCCGAGCAGAAGCGCGACCTCTTCGCCGACTTCGCCACGGCGCGGACCAACTGACGTAGAAGAGACGGGACTTCATTACCATGAGCAGCACCACCCCCCTCCTTGACGTCAGCGGTCTGACCAAGCACTTCCCGATCAAGGGCGGCTTCCCGATCCGGCGTACGGTCGGTGCCGTGCAGGCCGTCGACGGGCTGGACTTCCAGGTCGCCGAGGGCGAGAGCCTGGGTCTGGTCGGCGAGTCCGGCTGCGGCAAGTCGACGACCGGCCGGCTGATCACCCGACTGCTGGAGCCGACGAGCGGCAGGATCTCCTACCGCGGCGAGGACATCACGCACGCGGGCCGCAGGCAGCTGGCGCCGATCCGCTCCGAGATCCAGATGATCTTCCAGGACCCGTACGCGTCGCTGAACCCGCGCCAGACGGTCGGCAAGATCGTCTCCGGGCCGATGGAGATCAACGACATCCACCCGGCCGGCGGTCGCGAGGCACGTGTGCGCGAGCTGCTGGAGATCGTGGGTCTCAACCCCGAGCACTACAACCGCTTCCCGCACGAGTTCTCCGGCGGCCAGCGCCAGCGCATCGGGGTCGCCCGCGCGCTGGCGCTCGAGCCCAAGCTGATCGTGGCCGACGAGCCGGTCTCCGCGCTCGACGTGTCGATCCAGGCGCAGGTCGTCAACCTGCTCCAGCAGGTCCAGCGGGACCTGGGCATCGCGTTCGTCTTCATCGCCCACGACCTGGCCGTCGTCCGGCACTTCTCGCAGCGGGTGGCGGTCATGTACCTCGGCCGCATCGTCGAGATCGCCGACCGCGACGACCTGTACGGCAGTCCGCGCCACCCCTACACCCGGGCGCTGCTGTCCGCCGTACCCGAGGCCACCGTGCAGGACGACGACACCCGGGGTCGTGAGCGCATCCGCCTCGTCGGCGACGTGCCCTCGCCCATCAACCCGCCCTCCGGCTGCCGCTTCCGCACCCGCTGCTGGAAGGCGACGGAGAAGTGCGCGACGGAGGCGCCGCCGCTGGTGCAGGTCGAGGGCGACAGGCCCGGCCACCTGACGGCGTGCCACTACCCCGAGACCGCGGACGTCGTGGCCGACGTGCCGGCCCCGCGTCTGGCCAAGGACCCCGAGGCGGCGGCCTGACACACCCCTTTTCGTCAGCCGCCCCCTTCCGGAGCGGACTTTCCCGGCCCATTGACCCGAGCCCATGAACGTCCGGTCCGGGGGACGAAGGCCCGCGCTCACCCAGCGCGGGCTTTCACCTTTCCCGGGCCTGAGAGGCCTGACGGGCCCGCAGGGCCCGCAAAGGGCGCGGGGAACTGCGCGACCGGCCACGACGAAACCGCCCCCGCCGACGCACCGCATCCCGGCCCGCCCCCCGCCGCGCGTCCGCCGAGCCGGCGGCAGCCGTGCAGCATCCATGCGCCAGCCGAACACCACGCGCGCACAGTGGTCACTCGAGTGGTTCGAGGTACGGGGGGCACATGGAGATTCAGCTACTGGGATGCGTCGAGGCCCGCGCCCGCTCCGGCGACAAGCTGCCGCTTCCGCACGGCACCAAGCTGCTGCTGGCGGCACTGGCCTGGACCCCCGGCGCGTTCGTGGCCGACGAGACGCTGATCGAGCGGGTCTGGCAGGAGCGCCGGCCGCAGCACCCGCGTGACGCCCTGTACATCCAGGCCACCCGGCTGCGGAAGGCGCTGCGGGCAGACGGACAGCGGACCGAGGGATTCGAACTGATCCGCAAGCGCGGCGGGTACGTCCTCGCCATCGACGAGCGCCTCGTCGACACCGCGCGCTTCCGCGCCCTGGTCCGGCAGGCCCAGCACGACGCCCGCGCCGGGGAGACCGACGCGGCCCTCGGCCTGTACGGGCGGGCCCTGGAGCTGTGGCGGGGCGAGCCGCTGTCCGACGTGCGCACGGCCTGGGCCGAGTCGGCGCGGGTGGCGCTGCGGCGCGAGCACCGGGACGCGCTGATCGGCAGCACCGAGCTGTACCTGCGGGCGGGGCGGCACGAGGAGTGCCTGCCGCAACTGCACTGGCTGGCCGAGATGCACCCCTTCGACGAGAAGGTCACGGGCCTGCTGATGCTCGCCCTGCACCGCGGGGGACGGCAGGCGGACGCGCTGCACTGCTTCCAGGTGCTGCGCCTGCGGATGGTCGACCTGCTGGGCTGCGAACCCGGCCCGGACCTGCGGGCCCTGCACCAGCGCGTCCTCGCCCGCGACCCACGGCTGCGGCTCGGCAGCGCGTACGCCACGTCCGTCTGAGCGGGGGCGGACCGGGCCGGCCGGGTCAGCCGTCGAAGTGCTCGGTCAGGTACAGGGTGAGGCGGGACTCCGCGTCGGGAGGGAGTTCACGGTGCCGATGGCGGGGCGGCGCGCCGGGCGCACCGGGCGCGCCGGGAGGGGACTGGATGCCCAGCGTCGCGTACAGGGCGGCTGCCTCCGTCCTGGCCTCGTGCGCCGACTCGGTGTCACCGTCGGCCTCGTGGACGGAGGCCAGGGCCGCCGCGGCACGGGCGTGCAGGAGACGTTGGCCGGAGTCCCGGGCCAGAGTGGCCGCCCGGGCCGCCGCGGCACGGGCCCGGGTGCGGAGGGCGTCGGTTCCGGCGTCGGTTCCGCCGTCGGCGCCGATGGCGACAGGGGGCTCGGGATCGGCGGCGGTGGGCGGCCTGGCGCCGGCGCCGGTGTCCGGCTCGGCGCCGGAATCGACGGCGGGCTTGGTACCGGTGCCCGGCCCGGTGTCGGCCCTGGGCTCGGGCCCGGTGTCGGCCCTGGGCTCGGGCCCGGTGTCCGCCTTGGGCTCGGGCCCGGTGTCGGTCCCGGGGTCCGTCCCGGGCTCGAACCCGGTGTCCGGCCTGAGCTCGGGATCGGTGTCGGTCCTGGGCTCGGGCTCGGGCCCGGTGTCGGCCCTGGGCTCGGGCCCGGTGTCCGCCTTGGGCTCGGGCCCGGTGTCCCTCCTGGGCTCGAGCCCGGTGTCGGTCCCGGGGTCCGTCCCGGGCTCGAACCCGGTGTCCCTCCTGGGCTCGGGATCGGTGTCCAGGAGGGTCAGGGCGGTGGTGAGGTGGACGCGCGGGAGGGCGAGGGGGGTGCCGTCGGCCGCGAGGCGTTCCGCGCGCTCCAGGTGGTCCAGGGCATCGGCCGGACGGCCCTGGGCGCGGGCCAGATCGGCGCGGGCCAGCAGGACCTCGACGAGGCCCGCGCGGTGGCCGGTGCGCTCGGCGATCTCGAAGGCGTCGTCCAGGTGTTCGGCCGTCTCGTCGGCGCGACCCGCGCGCAGTTTCACCAAGGCGACCCCGACCAGGCTGTCGACCTGGCAGTTTCGGTTCTCCACCCGTCGCGAGACGGCGAGGGCGTCCTCGTAGGCGAGGAGCGCGCGGTCGTCCTGGCCGGCGTCGGCGCGGACCCGGCCCAGCGCCTCCAGGGCCACGGCTTCCGTGTAGGTGGACCCGGAGTCGCGGGAGACCAGGAAGCAGGTGCGCAGCGCGGCCGTCGCCTCGTCGAACCGGGCCTGCCGCTGCCGGACCAGGGCGAGGTTGACGAGGGCCATCGCGCGGTTGTGGTGGGCCGTGTCGCCGATCAGGTCGAGCGCCGCGCCGGCCGCCTCCTCCGCCTCGTCCAGGCGGCCCAGGGCGAGGTTCAGGGAGGCCGTGTTGATCAGCATGATCTCCACGTTCTTGACGTTGTCCAGGGTGCGGTAGAGCGCGAGGGCACGGTCGTAGCAGGGCAGCGCGCGGCGCAGCTCGCCCAGCAGCTTGAGGGTGACGCCCTTGCCCTGGAGGCTGCCGGCCTCGCCGTACGCCCAGCCCGCCCGGCGCGCCAGCTCCTCCGCCTCCTCGTACTCCGCCAGGGCGCCCCGCAGGTCCCCGTTGCGCCAGCGGGCGCTGCCCAGGGACAGGCACATGGAGGCCTGGCCGACCTCGTCCCCGCCGCGCGCGGCCACCTCCCGGGCGAGGGTGGCGAGCCGCATCCAGTCGGAGAGCGGACGGCGGTGGTGGAAGAGGTCCTGGAGCGCGTCCACCAGCCACCACACGTAGGGCGCCGGGCCGTGCTCGGCGGCGTGCCCGATCGCGGCCGCGATGTCGTCCCACTCACCGTCGAACCAGGCGTACGCCTCCTCGGTTGTGGCGAACTCCCTTTGCAGTGAGCCCTCGACGGCGGGCGGACGGGTCCGCATGACGTACAGACCGGCCGTGGCGGCCGCGTTGACGACGCTCTGGAGGTAGTGGTCCAGGACGCGGGTGACGGCGGCGGCCCGCTCCTCGGGCGTGTCCTCGACGGCCGTCCGGTCGCGGGCGTACTCGTGCACGAGGTCGTGCCAGGCCGGACGGCCGTGCTCGACGTCGCGCAGCAGATGGACCCGCTGGGCCAGCCGCAGCAGATCGGCCAGGCGGTGTTCGTCGGTCCCGGCGGCGGCGGCGGCCGCCGGGACCGACCGGCCGGTGCCCGGCAGTACGCCCAGCGACCGGAAGGCGTGGCGGGCCTCGCCGGGCAGCGCCCCGTACGACAGGTCGAGCGCGGCCCGTACCGCGACGGACTCCTCGCCCTCGACGTGCAGCCGGGCCAGTCGCCCCCGGTCCGCGAGGTCACGGACGTAGGCCCGGATACTGCCCGGCCGGTCACCGATCCAGGAGCCCGCGACGCACAGGGCGAGCGGCAGGTGGTCGCAGAGTTCGACGAGCCGTGCCGCGGCCTCCGGATCGGCGGCGACGGCCTCCGCGCCGACCGCGCCGCTGATCAGCTCCAGTGCGGCGGCGCTGTCGAGGACGTCGCAGGACACCCGGTAGGCGCCGTCCAGGGTGACCAGGCCGCTGAGCTTGTCGCGGCTCGTCACCAGCGTCAGCGAACCGGCCGAGGCGGGCAGCAACCGCCGTACGTACGAGGCGTCGGCCACGTCGTCGAGGACGACCAGCACCCTGCGGTCCGCGAGCAGCGTCCGGTACAGCGCGGTCTGTGCCTCGGCGCCCAGCGGGATGTCTCGCGGGGCGCAGCCCAGGCCCTGGAGGAGCAGCGGCAGCGCTTCGCCGGGCGTCATCGGCTCGGCGTTGTCGAAGCCGCGCATGTCGAGGAAGAGCTGGCCGTCGGGGAAGCGGTCGGCGACCCGGTGGGCCCAGTTCAGCGCCAGGGCGCTCTTGCCGACGCCCGCCGGTCCCACGATCAGGGCGAGCGGTTCGGCGGTGCGCAGACAGGAGTCGAGGCGGTCGAGTTCCCGTCCCCGGCCTACGAAACGGCGTGGGGTGGGCGGGAGTTGGCGCGGCACGGGGCGCTCGGGCGCGGACGCCGGTGCGGGCCGCTCGGGCGGGGCGCCGCCGAGGACACCGCCGCCTCTCAGCAGCCGCTGGTGCAGATCCCGGAGGTCGGCCGAGGGATCCATGCCGAGTTCGTCCACCATGCGCCGGCGCAGCGCGGTGTACAGCTCCAGGGCCTCCGCACTGCGGCCGTCCCGGTGCAGGGCGCGCATCAGCAGGCCGTGCGGGCGTTCACGCAGCGGGTGGGCGGCGGTCAGCCGGAGGAGTTCGGCGATGGCCTCCCGGTGCCGGCCGGTCTCGATCCCCGCCTCGGCGACGCCCTCCCTGGCCACCAGGTGCAGTTCGCCGAGGCGTTGGCGCTCGGCCTCACGCACCGCGACCTCCGACAGGTCGGGCAGCGGCTCGTCCCGCCACAGCGCGAGGGCCTGCTCACCGCAGCGCCGGGCGGTCCGCCAGTCCCCGTCGGCCGCGGCCCGCGAGGCCTGCCTGATGAGGTTCTCGAACGCCAGCAGGTCGAGTTCGTCCGGGCCCACGTGCAGGACGTAGCCGGGCCGCCGGGTGGTCAGTAGCTCCGTCCCCGCCGGGCCGAGCGCGCGCCGCACCTCGGCGACGAGGGCCCGTACCCGTGCCGCGCCCGCGCCGGGCGGGCGGTCGTCCCACAGGCACTGGATCAGCCGGTCGACGGAGACGACATGGTTGGCGTGGAGCAGGAGCACGGCGCACAGCGCGCGTTGCCGGCCGGTGAGTGCGACGGCCCGTCCGTCGATCTCGACGTCCAGGGGTCCGAGCAGGCGGAACCGGGGCCGTGGGGTGAGCATTCACAGAACGTAGTCCAGGGGGGACGGCCGGGCAACGCCGACCTGCACGAACGGGAACGGCCCACCGCCCGGACGTCGCGTTTCGGCCAACCTCGGGGTGGAGCAACGTAGTAGTGCGCCGCGGTGGAGCGGCGCGGCCGCGGTCGGCACCGTGCCGGGTACGGCATCCGTGTCTCAAGCCGAAGCGGGGCGGGCGCCGCGTGTCCCCCGTCGGTCGCCCGCCCCGCACCCGGAGTCTTGCCGAGCCGCCTTTCCGGGTCCCTTCAACGGTCTTTCATCCGCCCTTCATCCCCGCCCGACCAGCGAAGACACTCGTCTAACATGCACGGCCATGGCGATGTTCGTGCATCTGACGTCCGCGGCGAACGCGCCGCGCATCCGGCGGTCCGGTGTCCGCGCGGCCGGTGTGGGGCAAGGGGGTGCGCGCGGAGTCCACTGCTTCCCCGTGCTGGCGTCGTACACCCTCACCCACCAGTGGCTGCGTGAGCTGGCCCGGTTCGGCAGCCGGGGCGGGCTGGTCGCCGTCCAGGTGCGGCTGGACGACGCCGAGGAGGTGCTGGCCGGCCACTACCGGGACCGCGCGCGGGACGCGCAGGCGACCGTCACGGCCGCGGAGGCGGTACGGCGGATCGCGACGCTGGAGGACCCGCGGGGCTGGGAGGTGTTCGTGCCCCGGGCGATCCGGCCGCGCGAGATCCACCGCATCCGCAGCGCGCCGCAGGTGGTGGGCTGGAGGTATCTGCCGGACGCGCACGGGACCCGTCCCTGTACCTGTTTCGGGTGCCGGGTGCGCGGCGGACACGGGGCCCGGCGGCTGCTCGAGCGGCTGCCGCACCCACTGGACGGGCCGCCCCCGCCGCCCCGGGTGCTGCTCGCCCGGGTCGCGGCGGCCGGTGACCCCGGAGACCCGGCGGCCCTGCGGGAGGCGCTGCACTGGTTCGGGATGCGCGGGCGGGGCCCGCTCGCCGAACTGGCCCGGCTGTCCGGGCATCCCGACCCCTCGGTGCGGGAGGAACTGGTGTGGGCGGTGGCCCGCTGGTCCACCCCGGGCGTCGCGGACCTGCTGGACCGCCTCGCCGCCGACCCGGACCCGGACGTCCGCGATGCGGTGGAGGCGGTCCGCGAACCCTAGGGCCGACCGGCGGCCCGACCCGGGGAAGGCCCTAGACGCCGGTGCGGCCGTCGATCAGCTCGCGCAGGATGTCGAGGTGGCCGTTGTGCCGGGCCGTCTCCTCGATCAGGTGCAGGAGGATCCACCGCAGGTCCACCTGCCGGCCGTCACGTGTCGCCCGCCGGGCCCTGGTGTCGAGTTCCTGCCCTGCCACCAACTCCCGGTGGCGCTGGGCGTGTTCGGCGTACGCGTCGAGCACCTGCGCGAGCGGGAGGTCGACGGCGACGCGCATCTCGCGGTCGGGGTCCTCGTCGGTCCACGGCCCCTCGTCCTCCTCGCCGAGGAACACGACCCGGAACCAGTAGTACTCGACCCAGCGCAGATGGTTGACCAGACCGCTGGGCGTCATCAGGGGCGAACCCGGCAGGGGCGCCCTGCGGGCGTCAGCGTCGGAGAGGTCCTCGCACTTGGCGCGGGCGGTGTCGCGCGCGTAGTCGAGGTAGGTGGTGAGCTGGGTGCGCTCGTCCCACGCGGGGGGCATGTCGTCTGTTCTCGTCATCGCGGACGAGCATGTCGATTGCCGGTCCGCCTGTCGAGGCGAAATGGATGTTCTGGATCTTGGCCTGTGTCGCACCGGGGTGTGGAAGACTGCCGCGGTGGTCGATCATTCGTTCGCGGATCTGACACTCGCCGCACTGTACGACAGCATCAATCCGTGGGGGCCGGACGACGACTTCTACCTGAACCTGGTGAGATCCGCCGACTCGGTGCTCGACGTCGGCTGCGGCACGGGCCGGCTCCTCGCCCGGGCCGCGGCGGCCGGCCACCCGGGGCGGCTCCTTGGCCTCGACCCCGCGGCCGCGATGCTCGTACAGGCCCGGCACCGGGCACCCGGCGTGGAGTGGCTGCTGGGAGACCTCAACGCCCGCCTGTGGCAAGGGGACTTCGACCTCGCCGTCATGACGGGCCACGCCTTCCAGGTGCTCCTCGGCGACGAGGAACTGCGCACCGCGCTGCGGGCCGTACGGTCGGCCCTGGGCCACGGCGGGCGGTTCGTGTTCGAGACCCGCAATCCGGCCGCGCGGGCCTGGGAGAACTGGACCCCGGACCAGGTCCGCGAGGTCACCGACGCCGGCGGCCGGGCCGTACGGGTCTGGCACGAGCTCGAGGACGAACCGTACGACGACCGGGTCACGTTCACCGAGACCTTCGACTGCCCCGACTGGCCCCGGCGCCACACCAGCCGCGCCACCCTCCGCTTCCTCACCCCGGAGAACCTGACCGGTTTCCTGACGGAGGCGGGGCTCCGGGTGGAGGAGCAGTACGGGACCTGGGACCGGGGCCCGCTGACCCCCACCAGCCCGGAGATCATCACGGTGGCGACCCCGGCCACCTGACGCAGAAGCCGGCACCGGCCGATTCGGATCCACCCGCCCCATTGCCGGACGGCCGCCGTCGGCGGCCGGACATCAGATCAGTGACACACGCCGAGGACGGGGCGGGCGGGCCGGTGAGGGAAGACTTGGGCCGCTTGAGTGGCCTGGGGATCCTCCTTTCACATGACTGTCGAGCGCGGATCCCCGCATGGCGGACGGTCGGTACCGGGGAGCCCCGAAAAACGGGTCGCGAAAAGCCCGGGCGTCCCCATGACGAGGACACCCGGGCTTCCGGAGTGTGCTGCGGCGGTGAACTACCCGCGGATCAGCCGTGCTTGGCGCGGCTCGCGGAGCGGGCGCGGTCGCGCTGGTCGAGCACGACCTTGCGGATGCGGACCGCCTCCGGGGTCACCTCGACGCACTCGTCGTCACGGCAGAACTCCAGCGACTGCTCGAGCGACAGCTTGCGCGGCGGCACGATCGCCTCGAACGAGTCGGCCGAGGACGACCGCATGTTCGTGAGCTTCTTCTCCTTGGTGATGTTCACGTCCATGTCGTCGGAGCGCGAGTTCTCGCCGACGATCATGCCCTCGTACACCTCGGTGCCGGGGTCGGTGAACAGCACACCGCGCTCCTGGAGGTTCGTCATCGCGAACGCGGTGACGGCACCCGAGCGGTCGGCGACCAGCGAGCCGTTGTTACGGGTCGTCAGCGTGCCGAACCACGGCTCGTGACCCTCGTGGATGGAGTGGGCGATACCCGTGCCGCGCGTACCGGTCAGGAACTCGGTACGGAAGCCGATGAGGCCACGGGACGGAACGACGAACTCCATGCGGACCCAGCCCGAGCCGTGGTTGGACATGTTGTCCATCCGGCCCTTGCGGACGCCCATGAGCTGCGTGACGGCGCCCATGTGCTCCTCGGGCACGTCGATCGTCATGCGCTCGACGGGCTCGTAGACCTTGCCGTCGACGTCCTTCGTGACGACCTGCGGCTTGCCGATGGTCAGCTCGAAGCCCTCACGGCGCATCTGCTCGACCAGGATGGCCAGCGCCAGCTCACCGCGACCCTGCACCTCCCAGGCGTCGGGGCGCTCGGTGTCCAGGACACGCAGCGAGACGTTACCGACCAGCTCGCGGTCGAGGCGGTCCTTGACCTGACGGGCCGTGACCTTGCGGTCCTTGACCACGGCCTTGTTCTCCGCGCCCTTGCCGGTACCGCCACGGCCGACCAGCGGCGAGGTGTTGGTGCCGATGGTCATGGAGATGGCCGGCTCGTCCACCGTGATGAGCGGCAGCGCGATCGGGTTCTCGGGGTCGGCCAGGGTCTCGCCGATCATGATCTCCGGGATACCGGCGACGGCGCAGATGTCACCCGGGCCGGCCATCTCGGCGGGCTTGCGGGTGAGCGCCTCGGTCATCAGCAGCTCGGTGATGCGCACGTTGGACATGGTGCCGTCGCGCTTGATCCACGTGACGGTCTGGCCCTTGCGCAGCTCGCCCTGCTCGACGCGGAGCAGCGCGATACGGCCGAGGAAGTTGTCGGCGTCCAGGTTGGTGACGTGCGCCTGGAGCGGGGCGGCCTCGTCGTACTGCGGGGCCGGGACGTGCGAGAGGATCGTGGAGAAGAACGGCTCCAGGCTGTCGCTGTCCTGCGGGACCGTGCCGTCCTCCGGCTTGGTCAGCGAGGCGACGCCGTCCCGCGCACACGCGTAGACGATGGGGAACTCGATCTGCTCCTCGTCGGCGTCGAGGTCGAGGAAGAGGTCGTAGGCCTCGTTCACGACCTCGTCGATGCGCGAGTCCGGCCGGTCCGTCTTGTTGATGCACAGGATGACGGGCAGGCGGGCCTGCAGCGCCTTGCGCAGCACGAAGCGGGTCTGCGGCAGCGGACCCTCGGAGGCGTCCACCAGCAGCACGACGGCGTCGACCATCGACAGGCCGCGCTCCACCTCGCCGCCGAAGTCGGCGTGACCGGGGGTGTCGATGATGTTGATGGTGATGACGTCCCCCCCGTCCTTGGGGTGGTACTTCACCGCCGTGTTCTTGGCGAGGATCGTGATGCCCTTCTCACGCTCCAGGTCGTTCGAGTCCATCATGCGGTCGTCGAGCGACTCGGCGGCGTGCGCGGCGAAGGCGCCGGCCTGCTTGAGCATGGCGTCGACCAGAGTCGTCTTGCCGTGGTCGACGTGGGCGACGA
Source organism: Streptomyces sp. NPDC060000 (assembly GCF_042737375.1). Classification (NCBI taxonomy): domain Bacteria; kingdom Bacillati; phylum Actinomycetota; class Actinomycetes; order Kitasatosporales; family Streptomycetaceae; genus Streptomyces; species Streptomyces sp. NPDC060000. The sequence continues at coordinate 25,405 of NZ_JBHWUU010000035.1, read as the reverse complement.
TGGCTACGTTGCGAATGTCGTGGCGCGTGGCCATAAAGCGGCGTTCTCCCGGAGTGTGAGGGGGACCCTGCTGCGTACGTCTGTGTTACGCGGGCCCTGCCGGGCTCACGCCACGGCCTCACCCCATGGTACGTGGCCCGGCGGGGGACGGCCTCCGCAGGGCCACTCGGCTCACTTCGCACGCCCCCCGCGCCTACTTCTCGGACGGGCTCGCGGAGGCTTTCGCGCCCTTCTTCGCGCCCTTCTTCAGGAAGCCCATGTCCTCGTAGACGGGGGTCTGGAAGCCGAAGGCACCCGCGTTGACCACGGTCTTCCGTACCGCCGTCAGCTGCGGGCGCTGGTAGAGAGGAATCGATCCGGCAGCCGCCCAGATACGGGAGTCCGCCTTGCGGATCAGGGACCGCTGTTCGTCCCGGTCCAGGGTCGAGACCGCCTGTTCGAACAGTTGATCGACCTGATCGGTGCCGACCCGGGTGTAGTTCTGCTCGACGCTCAGCGAGCCGTCGGCGGCCGGCACCGGCTTGGCGTAGATCGGCCGGGCGTCGGTGGCGGGGAAGGCGGACGCCGGCCAGGAGTACAGGGCGAGGTCGTACTGACCGGAGGCGACGTGGTCCTTGAAGTAGCTCTCGTCCGAGACCTTGGTGATCTCGGTGCCGATGCCGACCTTCGCCAGCATCCTGGTGATCCGCTCGGCGACCGCCGCCAGGGGCTCGGAGCCCGGGCCGGACGGCAGCACGAACCGCAGACTGAGCGCCTTGCCGTCCTTGGCCAGCGCCTTGGCCGGGGCGGCGCCGGCCGGCGCCGCGGTGCCCTTCGGGGCGGGGGTGCCCTTCGGGGCGTAGGCGCCGGGGACGCCGCCCTGGTGGATCTGCTTGTACTGCTTGCCGTCCTGGGCGAGCTGCTGTCCGTCCTCGCCGCTCCTGCGCGTGCTCTCGCCCTTCGCGGACCGCCGCTTCTCCGCGCGGCCCGTGCCGGCCCGCGCCTTGTCGTCCTCGCCCACGACGTAGGCGCCGTCGCCGTCGCCGTCCGTGGAGTCGTCGCCGGAGCCGGCCTTCTTCCCCGCCGACCCGGCCGCCTTCTCGCCCTTCTCCTGCTTCTTGACCGGGCCGCCCGGCACCCACCCCGCGTCGGCGAGCAGCGCCTGTGCCTCGGTGGTGTCCTGGCCGCCCAGCGCTCCGCTGCTGTCCGCGTACGCGTCCTGCCCGGCCAGGGCCAGGTGACTGCCCACGGGTTCCGCGGGCAGACCCAGCGGCTTGAGCACGACCTTGGCCAGTTCCCTGCGGTCCAGCGCCCGGGCGACGGCCCGCCGCACCCGCTCGTCCGCCAGCGGCCCGTCCGCGCCGTTCAGCGCCAGCTGGGTGTACGCGGGCTCCAGCGATCTGCGTACCTCGAAGTCGCGCAGCGCCTTCTGCTGCAGTTCCCACTTCGCGATCGCCTTGCGCAGCTTGCTGCGGGCCTCGACCTCGTCGTCCGCCGTGTCCTCGTCCGAGCCGTGGGCGAGGGCCCAGGAACGCAGCGCCTTCGCGGCGGTGCGCCCGGACCCGGGGCCGGCGAGCGGTCCGGCCGTGCCGTGCGCGGCGCCGTCGACGCGCTGCGCGGCGGCCGGGTCGATCTCGGCCAGGTCGACCTTTCCGGCGGCCAGCGCGGACGCCCGCTCGTTCCTCGGGACGGCCGTCAGCACGATCTCGGAGAGCTTGGCCGGCCGGCCCCACCAGCGTGCGTTGCGGGTCAGGCTCACCTGGTCGTTCTTGCGGTCGACCTTCTTCAGCACGAACGGCCCGGCCGTCACCTTCAGTTTGCGGCGCGCCCCGTCGTTGAAGGCGTCGGGCGTGCCCATGACGTCCTTCGGGTACAGCGGGGAGAACAGCGACCGCCAGTCGGCGTAGGTCCGCTTGAAGGTGACCCGGACCTCCAGGTCGTTGGCCCCGCGCTCGATCTTCTCGATGCGGTCGTAGCCGGCGTTGCGGGCGGTCCAGTAGGCGCTGTCCTTGCCCGCCAGGGCGCGCCACTGGGCGGCGAAGTCGGCGGCGCCGATCTCCCGGCCGTCGCTCCAGACGGCCTGCTGGTTCAGCTTGTACAGGACGACCTGCTTGGGCTCGGTGTCGACGACCTTCGCGGACTCCAGGTAGTCGGCGTCGCGCTGCGGCCGTCCGGTCGCGTCGAGCCGGTACATCGAGGGCAGGACGGCCTGGGCGACCCGGGTGGTCGTGGCGTCGGCGTCCGACTGGAAGGTGTTGAAGGTGTCCGGCACCGTGTCCACGGCCCAGCGCAGTGTGCCGCCCTCGGCGATCCGGGCGCGGCCTGCCGGGGCGATGTCCTGGTGTGCCAGGGGCTTGCCTGCCTCGTCCGCGGAGCCGCAGCCGGACAGCAGGGGCACCGCGAGCGCGCCCGCGGTGAGGAAGGCGACCGAGCGCATGACCGCGCTCGGGCCGACGCCGTCGTGGGACATCTCTGGTACCTCCGGTGAGCCGCTGCCGCCGGTGACCGGAACACCCCGGAAACATGGACGCGAATGCGTCGACGCGGGTGCGTTTTGATCACGTTTGGCGGTATTTTGGAGTTGATCAGATCTATTGCTCACTGAAGAGGAAAGGGTTCGCCTGCCGAGGGCGACACGGCGGCGGGGCCCGTCAAGGCCACTCGTGCGGAGCAACGCACCCGCCAATCGCTGCACACGCCTTCACATCGACCGGTGTGACGCGCAACACTCGCAGGCGCATGAACGTTGCCGTCCAGGGCCCAGCCCCCACGGAAGCGAGGACTTCTCATGTCCGTGCACGACGACCTGACCACCGCCCAGCGCTGCCTCGACGACCTCTCCCGGTCCGTCGGCCGCCTGGAGCAGCAGCTCGGCAGCTCAGGCCTGGAGATGCGCCGGGTCCGAACCGACGCCGACCACCTGAGGGAGAGCGTCGCGCTGCTGCGCGAGGCCGCGTCCCACCCGGGCTCGTCGCGCGGGCCCGAACTCGTCACCATCCCCGACACCCCGTACGACGACTCCCTGTGGATCGACACGGACGACGAGGGACTCGGCGCCCGGGGCCGGCACGCCCCCTGACCCGACCGGAGTCCCGACTTGGCCACTGGTACGGAACCCTCACCCACCGACCACCGTCCCCCGAGCGGCGTACGCGGCGCCGGACGCGCCGCGATCGCCGCGCCCCACCTGCGGACCGACCGCTGGTGGCTGGCCCCCGCGGCCACCGCCGCCGGCCTGCTGGCGTTCATCGCCTACTCGACCTGGCGCGCCTTCGCGAACGCCGACTACTACGCGGCGCCGTACGTCTCGCCGTTCTACTCACCCTGCCTGGCGGAGAACTGCCGCACCATGCGGGCCGGCCCCAACTGGGACCTGTTCGGCGGCTGGTGGGGGCTCTCCCCCGCGATCCTCATCCTGATCTTCCCGCTCGGCTTCCGCCTGACCTGCTACTACTACCGCAAGGCCTACTACCGGGGCTTCTGGGCCTCCCCGCCGGCCTGCGCGGTGGCCGAGCCGCACAGGAAGTACACCGGCGAGACCCGCTTCCCGCTGATCCTCCAGAACATCCACCGGTACTTCTTCTACGCGGCGATCCTCGTCGCCGGGGTCCTGACGTACGACACCGTGCTCACCTTCCGCGACGAGCACTACGCGTGGGGCCACATGGGCCTCGGCACCCTGGTCTTCCTGCTCAACGTGGCACTGATCTGGGCGTACACCATCTCCTGCCACTCCTGCCGGCACATCGTCGGCGGCCAGCTGAAGCACTTCTCCAAACACCCCGTGCGCTACCGGGCATGGCGGTTCGTGGGGAAGCTGAACGCCCGCCACATGCTGCTGGCGTGGTCGTCGCTGGTGAGCGTGGCGCTCGCCGACTTCTACGTCTATCTCGTCGCGTCCGGTGTCTTCGACGATCCGAGGTTCTTCTAGATGAGCGGGGTCTGCTGATGTCCGTGGTCGACCACCAGGAGTGGGACGTCGTCGTGGTCGGCGCGGGAGGCGCCGGGCTGCGTGCCGCCATCGAGGCCCGGGAACGCGGCGCCCGCACCGCCGTCATCTGCAAGTCGCTGTTCGGCAAGGCGCACACGGTGATGGCCGAGGGCGGCATCGCGGCGGCGATGGCCAACGCCAACGAGCACGACAACTGGCAGGTCCACTTCCGTGACACCCTGCGCGGCGGCAAGTTCCTCAACCAGTGGCGGATGGCCGAGCTGCACGCCCAGGAGGCCCCGGACCGGGTGTGGGAGCTGGAGACCTGGGGCGCCCTCTTCGACCGCACCAAGGACGGCCGGATCTCCCAGCGCAACTTCGGCGGTCACGAGTACCCGCGCCTCGCGCACGTCGGTGACCGTACCGGCCTGGAGCTGATCCGCACGCTCCAGCAGAAGATCGTCTCGCTCCAGCAGGAGGACCACCGCGAGACCGGCGACCACGAGTCCCGGCTGAAAATCTTCCAGGAGTGCACGGTCACCCGGGTCCTGAAAGACGGCGAGCGAAGCGAGATGGGGGTCCCCCCGGCCGAAGGCCGGGGGAGGGTCAGCGGGGTCTTCGCCTACGAGCGCGAGACCGGCCGGTTCTTCGTCCTCCAGGCGCCCTCCGTCGTCATCGCGACGGGCGGCATCGGCAAGTCCTTCAAGGTGACGTCGAACTCCTGGGAGTACACGGGCGACGGCCACGCGCTGGCCCTGCTCGCCGGTGCCCCGCTGCTCAACATGGAGTTCGTGCAGTTCCACCCGACGGGCATGGTCTGGCCGCCGTCGGTGAAGGGCATCCTCGTCACGGAGTCCGTCCGCGGCGACGGCGGGGTGCTCAGGAACTCCGAGGGAAAGCGCTTCATGTTCGACTACGTCCCCGACGTCTTCAAGGAGAAGTACGCCGAGTCGGAGGCGGAGGGCGACCGCTGGTACGAGGACCCGGACCACAACCGGCGACCACCGGAGCTGCTCCCGCGTGACGAGGTGGCCCGCGCGATCAACTCGGAGGTGAAGGCGGGCCGCGGCTCCCCGCACGGCGGGGTCTTCCTGGACGTGTCGACGCGGATGCCCGCCGAGGTCATCAAGCGCCGGCTGCCCTCCATGTACCACCAGTTCAAGGAGCTGGCCGACGTCGACATCACGGCGGAGGCCATGGAGGTCGGACCGACCTGTCACTACGTGATGGGCGGCATCGCGGTCGACTCCGACACGGCGGCCGCCCGTGGGGTGCCGGGGCTGTTCGCGGCCGGCGAGGTGGCCGGCGGCATGCACGGCTCCAACCGGCTCGGCGGCAACTCCCTCTCCGACCTCCTGGTGTTCGGCCGCCGGGCGGGACTGCACGCGGCGCGCCACACGGCGGACCTCGCCGGGGAGCGCCCGGCGGTGGACGACGAGCAGGTCGACGCGGCGGCCGCCGAGGCACTGCGGCCGTTCTCCGCGGAGGGCGCCGACGCCCCGGGCGGTCATCCGCCGGAGAACCCGTACACCCTCCACCAGGAACTCCAGCAGACCATGAACGACCTGGTCGGCATCATCCGCCGCGAGGGCGAGATGGAACACGCCCTGGAGAAGCTGGCCGAGCTGCGGGTACGGGCCTGGCGGGCCGGCGTCGAGGGGCACCGGCAGTTCAACCCCGGCTGGCACCTCGCGCTCGACCTGCGGAACATGCTGCTGGTCAGCGAATGCGTGGCCCGGGCGGCCCTGGAACGCACCGAGTCGCGCGGCGGGCACACCCGCGAGGACCACCCGGCGATGGACCGCGCGTGGCGCAACATCAACCTGCTGTGCGCACCGGCCGACCCCACCGGCGACCCGGCGGCGGATCCCGTCCGCGGCCGGATCGCCCTCACCCGCGAGACCACCGAGCCCATCCGTCCCGACCTGCTCGCCCTCTTCGAGAAAGAGGAGCTGGTCAAGTACCTCACCGAAGAGGAGCTTTACGAGTGAGCAGCTACGAGGCCCGCTTCCGGGTGTGGCGGGGCGACGTCGAGGGCGGCGGCCTGAAGGACTTCGAGGTCGAGGTGAACGACGGTGAGGTCGTCCTGGACATCATTCACCGGCTCCAGTCCACCCAGGCGCCCGATCTCGCCGTCCGCTGGAACTGCAAGGCGGGCAAGTGCGGTTCGTGTTCCGCTGAGATCAACGGGCGGCCCCGGCTGCTGTGCATGACCCGCATGTCGGTGTTCGGCCGCGAGGAGACGATCACCGTCACGCCGCTGCGCGCCTTCCCGGTGATCCGCGATCTCGTCACGGACGTCGGCTTCAACTACCGGAAGGCACGGGAGGTCCCGGCGTTCGTGCCGCCCGAGGGGGTCGGCCCCGGCGAGTACCGGATGTTCCAGGAGGACGTGGACCGGTCACAGGAGTTCCGCAAGTGCATCGAGTGCTTCCTGTGCCAGGACACCTGCCATGTCGTCCGCGACCACGAGGAGAACAAGACGGCGTTCGCGGGCCCGCGCTTCCTCATGCGGATCGCCGAACTGGACATGCACCCGCTGGACGCCGCCGAGGAGAGCGGCCTGGACCGCCGGCGCACGGCCCAGGACGAACACGGCCTCGGCTACTGCAACATCACCAAGTGCTGTACGGAGGTCTGCCCCGAGGGCATCAAGATCACGGACAACGCGCTGATCCCCCTGAAGGAACGCGCCGCCGACCGCAAGTACGACCCACTGGTGTGGCTGGGGTCGAAGATCAGGAGGCGGTCGTCGTAGACGCCGGGGGCAGCCGGGGCGTGCGGCCGGGTCGCCGGGCGAGCGACTGCACGCCCAGCCCGGCGAGGTTGACGGCCATCCCGGCGAGCGGGACGTAGAAGTTCACCGCCGTGCCGCCGGGGGCCAGCGGGCCCAGGAACACGAAGAGGCTCAGGCCGAGGGCGCTCATCAGGGCGCCGGCACCCCACAGTCTCGGCCGCAGTACCCGGCTGCGGCCGAACGGCGGCACCCACTCCAGGGTGACGGCCGCGATGCCGAGCACCGCCATGACCGTCACACAGACGGCGATCGTCCCCACCAGCGCCCAGTACATGCGCTCAGGATCCCAGCAACTCCCTTGAGCGCAAGGGATTTGACTCCGAGATGGCCCGCATTTCCGCCGGCCTCGGGAAGTCACCGTCCAGCAGCGTCGACGAGCCCGCGACGAGGGAGAGCGGGGGCCTACCGGACCCAGTCCTCCCGGTACGACCTCCAGTCCTGCTCGGTCGCCGCGAAGTCCACGTACGCCGCGACGCCGAAGTTCTCGCGGTCGGCGTCGGTACGGGACAGGCCCAGCCGGACGCCCCGGACGGCCGCGGCGACGGTCTCGGCGTGGTTCCAGTGGCCGAACCGGTTCTCGTGGTAGAAGGGCAGGCCCATCAGCAGGTCGGTGGAGGCCGGGGTGACCTCCAGGGCGAGCGAGGTCTGCTGGGCGACGTATCCGCCGTAGGTGCTCTGCAGCGGCTGGATGGTGTCGTACGACATCACGGCGATCTGGTCCACGCGGCGGGCGACCTGGCCGAAGAACCGCTGCGACCACCACTTGGGGTGACCGGTGGTCGCGCCCCAGAAGGAGTGGAAGCCGGGGACCGGATCGATCTGGTGGGCGGCGACGGAGAGTTGCGCGCCGCGGGCGCGGGTGACTGCGCGCAGGGAGTCCAGGAGGGTGAGGTAGTCGCCGTCGTCGGAGTGCAGGGGCTCGAGATCGAAGTGGGCGCCCTGGAAACCGGCGTCGAGTATGCCCCGGGTGGACCGCACGACCGCGGCGCGGGTCCCGGCCCGCTCCAGCCGCATGCCGTCCGGGCTCTCGCTGGCGAGGACGTCGCCGAGCCAGGCCTGCACGCGGAGCTTCGGCGCTTCCCGGTGGACGGCGGCTATGAACCGACGCGCGCCGGCGTACGCGGACGCGGGGAGCGTGCCGTCGTGCTCCAGGGGGCCGGCGTGGACGTACAGGTCGCGGATGCCGGTGTCCTCGAGGCGGCCGGCCAGTGCCTCGACGTCGGCGTCGGTCTTACGGCCGTCGACCCAGGCGTGGCCCAGCCAGATGGCGTCCTTGTCACGGGTGTACGTGCCGTCGGACGGGTCCCCCAGGTAGTTCACGCGGAGGGCGGCCTCGGCGGCGAGGACCGGGCCGAGGAGGAGCAGGACGAGGACGAGGGCGGAGCGGCGCACCAGCCGCCCACGACGCCTGCGCGGGCGCGCCCCCTCCGCGGCGCCGGGACCGCCACCCTCACTCCCGTCCCCACCGGCACCACTGCCGTCCCGACCGGCGCCCCTTCCGTCGACACCGGCACCGCTGCCGTCGGGACCGCCGGCATCGCTTCCGTCGATATTGGTACCGCTGCCGTCGACACCGTCGGCGCCACTTCCGTCCGCCCCGCCGGCGCCACTTTCATCGGCACCGTCGACGCCGCTTCCCTTTGCACCGGCACCGCCGGCCCGGCTTCCATCGGCTCCGCGGGCGCGGCTCCCGTCCCCGTCGGCGTCGTCGGCGCCATCGCCGCCGTCCTTACCGACAGCAGCCCCCGCGTCACCGTCGTCGTCCGCTGCGGGTGACCCGACCCGCTCGTCCGCCGTTGCCGCGGCCGTGCCCGTACGCGGCCCGGGGCCCGCCGCCGTCCCCGTCCCCGTCTCCGCAGGCGTCCCCGTCCCAGTCCTCGTCCTCCTCTCCACCACCGTCCCCGCCGCCTTCTCCGTCTCCGCGACCACCCCCGCCGTCTTCTCCGCCTTCTCTGTTTCCGTCTCCGTCTGCCCCGGTGGGCCTTCCATCGCGGTTCCCCCCTCGCGTGTTGTTCCGCCCCACCACCCCCAGGTCGGGTGCATCCCGGTCGCGTGGCCGTAATCGCGGCCATACGCTCCCGAATGTGACCTCTTCCTTGCTCCGGGGCCGGCCGCGGCGTGCCAAGTCGCACATATCCGTGCGGGTGGCGCATGCCGTGCTGGGCGGTGCCGTCGGGGTCGTGTGGCTGGTGTTGCCAGGGATGACGTCGGGTGGCGACGCTCCGGTTGCGATCAAGAACCCGGCGCCCGGCGCGAGCGCCGCCGCGGCCGCGGACGGCGGGAGGGCCACCGTCGATCTGGTGCTGCCGCTCGTGGCGGTCGGCGCGGCAGGCGCGGCCGCCGGGTACGGGTACGTACGACGCGTCCGGCGGGCCCGCGTGCGGACGACTCCCGGCGGGACCGGCGACGCACCGCCGCCGAAGCCGTCGTCGTCTCCCGCCGCCCTCGACGAACAGGCCCGCGAGGCGCTGGTCGAGGCCGACAACAGGGTCCGGGCCGCGCGCACCGAACTCGACTTCGTCGAAGCACTGCGCACGGCGGAGGCGCTGGAACCCTTCCGCCGGACGGTGCACGAGGCGGAGAGCGAACTCGCCGCCGCGTTCCGAATGCGGCAGCGGTACGACGAGGGAGTCCCGGCGGAGGAGGAGGCCCGGGGGCACGCGCTCGCCGGGATCGTCGGGCGGTGCGACGAGGCCGGACGGCGGCTGGACGCCGTGGCCGGTGAGTTCGGGCGGTTGCGGGCGCTGGACCAGGGGGTGGATGAGGCGTTGGGGGTCGCCGAGGGCCTGTTCCGGGAGCTCGCGGGGCGTACGGGGGCCTCGGAGGCCGTCCTCGCCGGTCTTCGGGCCCGGTACGCGCCGACCGCCACCGCGTCCGTCACCGGAAGCGTCGAACAGGCCAAGGACCGACTGGTGTTCGCCACCGTGCGGCTCAACCAGGCCCGGCAGTCCGCCGACTCGGGGCGACCGGAGCGGGCGGCCCGGCAACTGCGCGCCGCCGAGGGCGCGGTCGCCCAGGCCGCCGTCCTCGTCGAGGGTGTCGACCGGCTGGCCGAGGAACTGCGATCGGCCGAGCAGACCGTCCCGGCCGCCCTCACGGGCGCGGAGGCGGAACTGGCCCGCGCCCGGCGACAGACGCCCCCGCACACCGGCACCGCGCCGAGCGGTCCCCTCGGCGGCACGAAGGCGCAGCCCTCGGGCCCGCCCCGTCCGTCCCCGGGTCCGGACGGCCCACCGCCCACCGACGCGGCGGCGCGATCAGTGGCGCTGCTGCATGCCGATGCCGTGCTCGGGTCGGTACGGCAGGAGGTGACCGGGGGGCGGCCCTGGGATCCGGTCGAGGTGCTGCGCCGTATCGTGCGGGCGACCGCGCCGGTCGCCCCGGGGCGGGCCGGGGTGCTGCCGGCCGCCGCCCTGATCACCGCGCGTTCCGCCACCGCCGCCGCGGCCGATTTCGTCGCGACGCACCGGGGCGCGGTCGGCGCCGCGGCGCGTACCCGGCTGGCGGAGGCGGAACGGCTCCTCGCGACGGGGGACCCGGCGGACCGTCCGCCCGCCGAGATCCTCGCCCTGGAGGCCCGGGAGCTGGCCGAGCGCGACGTACGGGCGCACGGAAACCCGTACCCGGGGGACCCGGGGGCCGGAGGCACCGCGGAAGGTACGGCGGGCACCGGCGGGGCGGTGCTCGGTGGCATCGTCCCGGCCGAGGACCCCGAGAACGGAACACCCGCAGGCTTCGCCGGCCCGGCACAGCCCGCCGGGGCGCAGTGAGCCCAGGGGCCTCAGGGCCCGGCGCCAGGTCTCCCGCAGCAAGCCCAGGGGTCACAACCGGCCCTCGAGCCACGGCCCGTTCGTGTGGCGGGTGGTCAGGACGGCTCTGGCTGAGCGGGTCCCGTTCCGCGACGGCCGTGAAGGGGGAGGTCGCGTCCGTCGCGGTGAGGGAGGCCGGGTCGCCCGCGATCCGGGGCCGCCCGTCGGGGCGGGTTCAGAACAGGCTCAGCAACGCCTCCGCCGGGTCCGCCAGTCTCGTCTCGCCGTCCGGCAGGGGGAGTTCGAACCACACCGTCTTCCCGCGCGGGGTGCGGCGCGAGCCCCAGGCCGCCGACAGCAGGCCCACGAGCTGGAGGCCCCGGCCGCCCTCGTCGGTGTCCTGGGCGCGGCGGCGGCGCGGCTGGACGAGGCCCGCGTCCCAGACCTCGCACACCAGCGTCCGGTCGAGGAGCAGCCGTAGCCTGATCTCACCCTCGCCGTACCGCAGCGCGTTCGTGACCAGCTCACTGACCAGCAACTCCGTCGTGTCGACGAGGGGTTCGAGGCCCCAGGACACCAACTGGCCGCGGGCGTACTCCCTCGCCCGGCCCACGCTGCGCGGCTCGCGCGGCAGGGTCCAGTCGCCGACCGAGTCGGCGGGCAGGCCCTGCACCCGGGCCATCAGCAGCGCGATGTCGTCCTCGCCGTGGTGCGAGTCGAGGGTGTTGAGGACGTGGTCGCAAACGTCCTCCAGTGGGGCGGAGGGGTCGGTGAGAGCCCCTACGAACGCGTTGAGTCCCTCGTCCAGCGGATGGTCGCGCGATTCGACCAGTCCATCCGTGTAGAGCGCCAGCAGAGCACCCTCGGGAAGGTCGACCTCCACCTCCTCGAAGGGCTCGCCGCCCACGCCGAGCGGCATGCCCGGCGGCACGTCGAGCATCAGCGCCGGCTCACCGGGTTCGACGAGCACCGGGGGCAGATGCCCCGCGTTGGCGAACGTGCAGCGCCGGGTCACCGAGTCGTACACCGCGTACACGCAGGTCGCGAGATACACCTCGGACAGGTCGGCCTCACGGGGGCGGCGGGCGGCCCGGGTGGCCTGCTGGACGCCTCCCGGGGTGCCGAGGCCACGGGCGATCTCGTCCAGCGCGGAGAGCACCTCGGCCGGTTCCAGGTCCAGCAGCGCCAACGTTCTGACCGCCGTGCGGAGTTCACCCATCGCGACCGCCGCCCGCAGGCCGCGGCCCATCACGTCGCCCACCACAAGCGCCGTACGGTGGCCGGGGAGTTCGATGACGTCGAACCAGTCGCCGCCGACCTCGCTGGGGCGTCCGGTGGAGGCGCTGCCGGGAAGATAGCGGCAGGCGATGTCCAGGCCCGACGCCACCGGGTCCCCGGGCGGCAGCAGCGACCGTTGCAGTATCAACGCCCGTTCGTGCTCCCGGCGGTACAGGCGCGCGTTGTCGATACAGACCGCCGCCCGCGCGGCCAGTTCCACGGCCAGATCGCGGTCCCGGTCGCCGAACGGCTCGCTGCCCTTCGTCCGCGAGAACTGCGCGAGGCCGACGACGGTGTCGTGGGCCACCATCGGCACGGCGAGGGTGGACTGCACGAGGCCGCCGTCCTCGCCGGGGATGGCCTGCGGGCGGGCGGTGCGCAGCGCGTCCGCGCAGGGCGAGTTGAACGGGAAGTGGTGGACCGCGCCGACCGCGACGGGCGCGCCGGTGCCGGCGAAGGGGGCGTCGGAGACGGCGGAGGAGAAGGCGACCCGGCGCAGTTCGGCGCTGCCGTCGGCGAGGCCGGGCGGGGTCTCGTCGCCGGCCAGGAGCCCCTGGTAGAGGTCCACGGTGGCGAGATCGCAGAAGCCGGGCACGACGACGTCGAGGAGTTCGCGCGCGGTCGTCTCCAGGTCGAGGGAGTTCCCTATGCGGGCGCCCGCGTCGTTCAGCAGGGCGAGATTGCGCCGGGCCGCGGCGGCCTCGCGGGCGGCGGCGCGGCGGGCGGTGATGTCGGTGCCCAGCCAGGCGATACCGATGGGACGGCCGGTGCCGCCGTGCACCCGGTAGAGGTTGATCGACCAGTGCCGGCGCTCGTCGGAGCCCGGCACGAAGCCGGTGACGTGCATGTCCGTGATGGAGTCGCCGGTCTGCAGGACTCGGCGCAGGGTCGCGCTGACCCGGTCGGCCTCGGACCGGGGCAGGTAGTCGTGGACGCCCTTGCCGCGGTGGTCGTCGGGGGTGCCGCCGAAGATGGAGGCGAACCGCTGGTTGGCGCGGCGGACCCGCAGGTCGGGATCGATCAGCAGGAAGCCGAACGGGGATTGGCCGAAAATGGCCTGCGAGGCGGCGAGGTCGGTCTCGATGCTGCGGAGGGTGCGGACGTCCACGACGATGCACACGGCGGCCTTCTCGCCGTCCATGCTGCGCGTCGGCATGACGTACACCTCGGCGAGACCCTTCTCGCCGCGTCCGCCGCCGGGCACCGGGTCCGGCATCCGGAACGGGACCACGCCGGTCCACTCCCGCCCGTCGAGGATCTCGGCCATCTTGCGCTGACCGCGCTCGCGCAGGTCGGGGTCGATGAACGCGTCGATGGGATCCATGCCGACGGCCCGGTCGGCGGAGATGCCGAAGATCTGCTCGGCGCGCAGACTCCACTGGTCGACGAGGCCATCGGGGCCGATCGAGAACGAGGCGACCTTGATGTAGTCGTAGATCGAGCCGGGCGGACTGCTCTGCCACATGGCGTCACCGGGCGTCGCCAGTTCGCCCGGGCCGTCGGCGGGGCCGTGCGCGGCGTCGGCGGCGAGCGCACTCGCGGCCTTCACCCTCGCGCCGCCCGACGGGTCCTCGGACTCCGTGGCCTTCGCTGGTATCTCGCTCACGCGAACCGTCCCCTCCAGCTCACCGCGTCCGGCACCGGTCACCGGCGGCGGCTGCCCGCAGTATCCAGCACTACGGGGCCGCACGACACGGTGTTCACGATCACAGCACGGTCCAGGCGTTTTTTGGACCGTCCCGCGACAACACTTCCAGTCTTCTAACCAGCGGACACGTCCTCGAATCACCTCATCTGCGACGGGTCGGCGACCGGAACCGAACGGGCGACACCGCAAGCCCCGCTGTACACCGGCTCATCCCCGCGAGGCGCCCCGTCAATCCGGCACCGCCAGTTCGAACCAGACCGTCTTGCCGGTGCCTCCGGGCCGGGTACCCCAGCGGCGCGCGGAGGAGGCCACCAGTTGCAGTCCGCGCCCGCTCTCGTCCTCGGGCCGGGCGACCCGCTCGCGGGGCGGGTCCGGCAGCGGGTCGGAGACCTCGACCACCAGGACGCCGGTCAGGCCGGCGGGGCGGACCAGACGCACACCGATGGGGCCGGTCGCGTGCCGCAGGGCGTTGGTGACCAGCTCGCTGACCAGCAGCGCCGCGATGTCGCTCACGCTGTCCAGGCCCCAGCCCTGCAGCTGACCGCGGACGGCGCGACGGGCGGTACGCACCGCGCCCGGGTCCGCGGGGAACGTCCACTCGGCGCGGTCGCCGTCGGTGTCGATCACGCCGATCACTTCCCGGGCCAGCGAGTACACCCATGTCCGGTTTCGTGGGGTTAATGGGCCCATACCCGATATTGGGGAGGCAGTACCGCGCGGCAGGGCGCACTGTGGCACGAACGGCGTACGCGCCGACGCACTCCCCACCCCGAGCGCCCCGTTCGACCCGACCCGATCCCGACGCGCCCCGGATCGACACGACGGGGCCCGACGCGCCCGGTACAGCGGGCCCCGGCTCTGTGGACCCCGGCTCCATGGGCCCACAGCTCCATGGGCCCCGGCTCCGTGGACCCCGGTTCAGTCCCGGGGTCAACTGGACAGACCTCGGTCGAGCGGGCCCGGGTTCAACAGGCCTCGCTTCAGCGGGCTCCGGTGCCGAGCCTTGTGAGGGCTTCACGTACCGCGGGTACGTCCTGGTCGAGCCAGTCGACGTCCCAGATCTCGGCCGGGGTGAGCCAGCGCAGCGCGTCGTGGTCCTGGAGGGGTTCGGGGGCGGCGGAGCCGGGACGCAGCCGGGCGGTCCACACCTGCAGGACGTAGGGCGTCCGGAGCGGCCACTCCCCCGGGACGCGCTCCACGGTCTCGGCGTCGACGCCGAGTTCCTCGCGCAGTTCGCGCACGAGAGCCGCGTCGGGCGCCTCCCCCTCCTCGACCTTGCCACCGGGCAGTTCCCAGCGCCCGGCGAGTTCGGGGGGTGCGCTGCGGCGCGCGGCGAGCAGGCGGCCGGCGTCGAGCAGGGCGGCTCCCACCACCACGATCCGTTCCGTCATGCGCCGGAGCCTACGGGACCGGGCGGCACGTCAGTTCCGGGTGCCGTCCCCGTTGGGTCCCTGGGCCTGCGCCTGCTCCTGCGGCTGGTCCTGGCTCCGTCCCTGGCCGATGCGCTCGACCCAGTAGAGCTGTTTGTGGCCGCGGCTGTCGAGGCTGTCCGCGGTCTTCTGGGCCTCGGCCCGGCTCGCGTACCTGCCCACCCGGTAGCGGTTGCCGTTGTCGTCCTGCCGTATGACGTGCCAGGGCAGAGAGGTGGTGCTGTCGTTCATCGCGTCCCACGCCCCCTTCTCGCCCCGGCCCGCCCGGATCCCGTCCGCGGCACGCCTCGCGCCCCGCCTTCTGAGGAAACCGCAATCCGCATATGCCCGAGCGTACGCCTTACCTTTACGCACCGAACACGACTTTGCACAAAGAGGTACGCAACCAGCCAAGACGCAGGGGGCGCACGGGACCGAACGCGCCGTCCGCGCGCCGAGATGCGTCCGGTCGGCGGGGTTCCGGGCACCTACTGGACGACCTGCGGGAACATCCGGAAACGACCGGATTCCGACGGCGCTCGGCCGGGCCCACGGCGGGCCGATACCGGGGGCAACTGCCGGAAGGGTGTGCGCCGCCCGAGCGAATGCGCTACCGCCCCGGAGAGTACTGCCGCGTGCCGCCGCCTCCACGTCTTGCACGGCCTTCACCGGTGCGCCCGTGCCACCGGGCGGCGGCCCCGGCCCCGCGCGCCGGCGGGCTACCTCACCGGCAGGTGGTACGCGACCCGGTATCGGTCGGCCGGAATCACCACGTCGGCCGTCTCGACCGGGCGGCCCGAGGCGTAATACGTGCGCTGGACGACGAGCACGACATGCCCCGGGACGCCGCCCAGGGCGTGAAGCTCCTCGGCGAGCCCCGGCCGGGCGCCGACCTCCTCCGTCACGTTGTCGACGATCACGTCGATGGCGCGCATCCGCTCCACGACGCCCATGCCGCCGAGCGGGCCCTCCTCGGGCAGCATCACGGGCGTACGGCCGGTGACGGAGAGGGGCTCCCAGGAGGTGGAGAGCATCATCGTCTCCCCGGCCTCCCGGAAGACGTACCTCGTACACATCACGCGGTCGCCGGACGCGATGCCGAGCCGCTCGGCGACGCAGACGCTCGCCTCGGCCTGCTCACTGCGGGACTCCCACGTCCCCCGGATGTGCGCCTCGGCCTGCTCCTGCCGGAACGGCGTGGCCCCGCTCACGGGGCGGTAGCCGGAGCGGGCGATCCGGCGCGGCACCGGTCGCTCACGCACATACGTCCCCGAACCTGAGCGGCCCTCGACCAGCCCCTCGGCCATCAGCACCTTGCGCGCCTCGAGGGCGACGGTGTCGGAGACGCCGTACTCCTCGCGGATTCTCGCCTGGGAAGGGAGCCGGGTGTGCGGCGGCAGCGACCCGTCGGCGATCTTCTTGCGGAGATCACCCGCGACACGCAGATACGCCGGCTGCTCACCGAATGTCACTGGCCACTCCCATCAGGTTGTACAGACAGCTACAGCCTGGCAACCATGGGTTGTACCGTGCAAGCAAAGGCCAGAGAATCACTCGATGTGATGACATGTGCTGGTGAAACGCTTTACCCAGGCACTTTCTCCCCGTTGGGGACGCGATCACACATCCAGGCCGCTGTCGCTGTCGCCCCCGCCCGTGCCGCCGCTCCCGCTGTCGGAGTCCTCGTCGTAGGTGGGCACGGTGGTGGCGAGGCCCAGAGCCTTGCGGGCGGTGACCGTGGTGGCCCCGTCGACGTATTCGTAGGCCTTGTCGTAGTGCTCGTAGAAGCCGTCGGCGTCGGTGGCCTTCTCCGCCGCCGCCCACTCCTTGCCCGCGTCCCGCATGTCCTTCAGCAGGGCGGCCATGGGCTTTTTCCGGGCTTCCGTCTCCCAGAGGTGTGTGCCCAGCTGGTCCGCCTGATCGCCGGTCACATCACCGGTTTCACCGGCCCAGGTGCGGTTGCTCGCGAGGTCCTTCTCGGCGCGCTCCTCCGGCTCCTCGAAGAGGACCTCGTCGACGGCGGCCATCGCCTCGAGGAAGGCGAACTGGTCGGCGTCGAGCGTCGTCGCGTCGGCGCGCAGCGAGCCGGTCAGGGTGCCCTTCTCGTCCACGTTGGCGAAGACGCAGGTGATCTCGCGGTCGCCCCAGCTCCAGCTGTCGGCGGTGGGCGTGAGGTAGTAGATGTCGACCTCGTCGGTCAGCGCCCAGGGGTCCATCGCGTAGACGTCCCGCAGCGTGTAGCACTTGTCCTCGGCCACGTCCGTGACGTGGTCGTCGCCCGGGAAGTCGCTGCCGGACAGCGGGACCGAGGCGAACACCTCGGCGTCGTGCTCACCGGAGCAGGCCACCTCGTCGACGTCGTAGACGTCCTCCTCGAAGGTCTCGCCCGGCACGTCGAAACAGTCGCCCTTGACGAGCGAGAAGCTGGAGTTGCCGCTCGCGCCCTCCTTGAAGCCGTCCCAGAAGTCGGAGGCGCCGCTCGTGGACAGCGCGAGGATCCACACCGCGAGTCCGAGCGAGGACAGGACGGTGCCCGCGATCGCCATCGCCTTGCCGCGCTCCCCCTTCTTGCTGATCTGGACCAGCGCGATGATCCCGAGGAGCAGCCCGACGCCCGGCAGGAAGCAGAGGAGGCCGAGGACGAGGGATGCGATGGCCACGCCGTTGACCGGCGAGGGCCGGCCGTAGGGGCTGTAGCCCTGCCCCCAGACGGGATAGGGCACCGCACCGTAGGGGGCCTGCGGATACGGACCCGGACCCATCGGACCCGGACCCATCGGACCCGGACCCATCGGACCCGCGGGTCCCTGCGGGCCGTGGGGACCCTGACCGTAGGGGCCCTGCGGATGGGGGCCCTGCGGATGGGGGCCCGGCGGGGGCGGGGCGAACGGGTCCTGCGGATACGGGCTCTGCGGCTGCGGAGACTGGTACGGGTCCTGGGGCGGGTGCGGCCCGGGAGGCGGGGGTATGGACACGAGTACCGTGCTCCTGGTTCAGACGGATCAGGCAGTTGTACGACTGCGCGCATCGTAAGCGCCCCACCAGCGGGGACGGAACGGAGAATCCGTTGGGCCGCCGCCCCCGTCTCGCCGACGAGCACCTTCCGGGTGCAGTCCCGGACCAGGCCATGGAAGGACGACCGGGCCGGGGTGTCCTCCCTGGGGCGAACCGCTTCACGACCGTGCTGAGCGCGGCGGCATCCGGTTGAGGGAGTGACCTGGCGCCACCCCGAGAGCCCGGTCTCGCCACCTGTGGGGCGTGACCGGGCTCTCGGGAATCCGGCGACTCCCCTACCAGTAGGTGCGAGTGATCTCCTCAGGCAGCCGGCCCTGCCGCTGCCACTCCTGGAAAATCACGGATGCCGCGATCAGGAAAGAGCGCCGAATTTCCGGATCGGAATCGGGTTGCTCGACATTTCCCACGCTCGCCCTGAGGAGCATGTCGCCGACCACGATCCCCCGCACCGTACAGGGCCGGGCGACTGCTTCCTCGGCGTCCATGAGGATATTCCCGATGGCACCCTCTCCGGTTTCCCACGCATAGACAGATCCCGTTTCGACGGAACGGACTCTCCTGCACGTAAGTGTTGATGTCACAGGTCATTCCACCAGTTCGCTTACGCCAGGGATCGAGTCACCGAAACGATATCCCCGCGTCGAGCCCGTGCCTCGACGAGGCGGGGCGGGGCGGCCAGGGAGGCACTTGTCGACGAAGGCGCCCGCGCCGCCGTTCTCACCGGTGAACGCGTCGTGCGCGTCTCCCAGGAACACGAACGGTGACTCGAGGACGTCGACGAAGGCGTCACCGAAGATGCCGAGTGCTTCGCCGAGGCTGTCGACGCGGTCGTTGGGGTCGCCGGGGGTCGTGCCCCGCCACGGACAGCCCGGCGGTCAGTGGTGATAGCGGGCAGCGAGGATGACGATCTCCTTGTCCGTGACCAGGTACACAAGGCGGTGCTCGTCGTCGATCCGCCTCGACCACGCGCCGGGCAAGTGGTATTTGAGCGGCTCGGGCTTGCCGATCCCCGTGACGGGGTCACGCTTGACGTCCTCGATGAGCTTGTTGATCCGAGCGAGCATTTTGCGGTCGCTCTTGAGCCAGGACGTTTAGTCCTCCCGGCCCTGCTCCTCGAAGACAAGCCTCACGCAACACCCTCAGCACCGTACGGGAGCGACGAAGGGGCCGAGCCCACGAGCAGGCTCGGCCCCGAATCCACACGTCAAACCAATCGCATCAACGCACAGTAACGCCTCGATCACACATTGAAGCGGAACTCCACCACGTCGCCGTCCTGCATGACGTAGTCCTTGCCTTCCATGCGGGCCTTGCCCTTGGCGCGGGCCTCGGCCACCGAGCCGGTCTCCACCAGGTCGGCGAAGGAGATGACCTCCGCCTTGATGAAGCCCTTCTGGAAGTCGGTGTGGATGACGCCGGCGGCCTCGGGGGCGGTGGCGCCCTTCTTGATCGTCCAGGCGCGGGACTCCTTGGGGCCGGCCGTGAGGTACGTCTGGAGGCCGAGGGTGTTGAAGCCGACGCGGGCGAGGGTGGTGAGGCCGGGCTCCTCGGCGCCGACCGACTCCAGCAGCTCCATCGCGTCCTCCTCGTCCAGCTCGGCGAGGTCCTGCTCCAGCTTGGCGTTGAGGAAGATCGCCTCGGCGGGGGCGACCAGGGCGCGCTGCTCGGCCTTGAAGTCCTCGTCGACCAGTTCGTCCTCGTCGACGTTGAAGACGTAGAGGAAGGGTTTTGTAGTGAGCAGGTGCAGGTCGTGCAGGAGCTCCTCGTTGCCGGAGCCCTGGACGATGCCCGCGGAGAAGAGGGTGTCGCCCTTCTCCAGGATCTCCTTCGCCGACTCGACCGCCGTGACCTTCGCGGCCACTTCCTTCTTGATCCGCGACTCCTTCTGGAGGCGGGGCAGGACCTTCTCGATCGTCTGGAGGTCCGCGAGGATCAGTTCGGTGTTGATCGTCTCGATGTCGTCCTTGGGCGAGACCTTGCCGTCGACATGGACGACGTTCTCGTCCTTGAAGGCGCGGATGACCTGGCAGATCGCGTCGGACTCGCGGATGTTCGCGAGGAACTTGTTGCCGAGGCCCTCGCCCTCCGAAGCGCCCTTCACGATGCCGGCGATGTCGACGAAGTCCACCGTCGCCGGGAGGATCCGCTGCGAGGAGAAGATCTCGGCCAGCTTCGTGAGACGGGCGTCCGGGACGCCGACCACGCCGACGTTCGGCTCGATCGTGGCGAACGGGTAGTTGGCCGCCAGCACGTCGTTCTTGGTCAGGGCGTTGAACAGGGTCGACTTGCCGACATTCGGCAGACCGACGATTCCGATCGTGAGCGACACGTTGCGACTTCCCGTGGTGAGAGGGTCGGAGGGCCAGTTCCCGAAGTGAGAGGGCCAGGGGCCAGAGAGCTGACCGGTCCACCAGTTTACGGCGTGCCGGGCGCCGGCCCGGCGGACCTGTCGAACGCTCGGCCAAGCTCCGCCCCACGGCGTGTCCGACACCCGATTCGGCACATAAACCGACCTAAGTTGGTCCGGTGGAGCAACACAGGACGCGACCCAGGACCCGAGGCATCCGCCGCGACGCCCCACCCCTGCCGCCGTTGCCGCCGCAGCCGGGCCGGGATCCTGTCCACAGGCAGCCACGCCCCGCGGGCGGGGGCATCGGGGCGGGAGCCGGGGCCGGGGCCGACCGCGGGGGTGCCCGGTCCGCCGCCCCGCTCTCCAACGGGAATCGGCCCTCCCCCGCGGGGCGGGGCGGCTACCGGCCCTTTCCCGCAGGGCGACGGCCCGTGCCGCCCCCGGTGCGGAGCGCGCGAACGGTGCCGGCCCTGCGCCGGATGCCGAACCCCCGGCTCACCGGACTGGGCGGCGGACTGTTCAGCGGGGTGCTGATGTTCGCGGTCGGCTGCCTGGACCTGCTGCTGTTCGGTGCCTCACTGACGGTGTACGGCGTGCTGTTCCTGCCGGTGTGCCTGCTGACCGCCCTGTGGGTGCGCGGAAGCGACCTGCTGTCTGCGCCGGTGGTCGTCCCGATCGCCTTCGCCGTGGGGCTCCTGCCCGTGGCCGGGGGCGGGCACGGCACCGGGGCGCGGCTGATGGGGCTCGTGACGGCGCTGGCCACGCAGGTCGGCTGGCTGTACGGCGGGACGCTCGTGGCCGGAGCGGTCGTGCTGGCGCGCGGACTGCGGCGGTTCGCGGCCCGCCGGCAGGCCGCGAACCGCCGCTAGCCGGCCGCCACCGGAGACTGTTCCGCCTGCGCCGCCCGCATCGCCGCTCCCACGATTCCCGCGTTGTTCTGCAGCTCGGCCGGCACGATCTCCGCCCTGATGCCCTCGATGAGGTGCAGGAACTTGTCGGCCTTGCGGCTGACACCGCCGCCGATGATGAACAGCTCGGGCGAGAAGAGCATCTCGACGTGGGCGAGGTACTTGGTGACCCGGCGGGCCCAGTGCTCCCAGGTCAGTTCGCCGTCCTCCCTGGCCTTGCTGGACGCGCGCTTCTCGGCGTCGTGTCCGTGCAGCTCCAGGTGGCCGAGCTCGGTGTTGGGGACGAGCACGCCGTCGGCGAAGAGGGCGCTGCCGATGCCCGTGCCGAAGGTCAGCAGGATGACCGTGCCGCTGCGGTCGCGGCCGGCGCCGAAGGACATCTCCGCGACGCCCGCCGCGTCCGCGTCGTTGACCACCGTGACCGGCAGGCCGCCCAGCCGCTCGCTGAAGAGGGCACGCGCGTCCGTGTCGATCCAGCTCTTGTCGACGTTGGCCGCCGTACGGATCGTGGAGCCGCCGGTGACCACGCCCGGGAAGGTCAGGCCCACCGGTCCCGTCCACCCGAAGTGCTCGACGACCTGCCGCACGCCGTCGGCCACGCCCGAGGGCGTGGCCGGCTGCGGGGTGAGCACTTTGTGGCGCTCCTGAGCCAGGTCGCCCTTGTCCAGGTCCACAGGGGCGCCCTTGATCCCGGATCCGCCGATGTCCACGCCGAAGATCTGCATGGCCCTACGTTACGACGGTCGACGGCAGTCACTCCGCCGAGGTGTCCGTCAGCCGGCGTCCGCCGCCGTGTCGGACACCGCGCCGGACGCCGCCGCACCGGGCGCCGCGCCGCTGCCGCCGCGCCCGGCGGCCAGTGCCGCCGCCTCCTCGCGCAGGTCACGGCGGAGTTCCTTGGGCAGCGAGAAGGTGATGTGCTCCTCGGCGGCCTTGACGAGTTCGACGTCCCCGTAGCCGCGCTCGGTGAGCCAGGCCAGGACCTCCTCGACGAGGACCTCCGGGACGGAGGCGCCGGAGGTGACGCCCACCGTGGTCACGCCGTCCAGCCAGGCCTCGTCGATCTCGCTCGCGAAGTCCACCAGGTAGGCCTCGCGGGAGCCGGCCAGCTTGGCGACCTCGACGAGCCGCTTGGAGTTGGAGGAGTTGCGTGAGCCGACCACGATCACCAGCTCCGCCTCCGCGCCCATCTGCTTCACGGCGAGCTGCCGGTTCTGCGTGGCGTAGCAGATGTCGTCGCTGGGCGGGGAGATGAGCTGCGGGAACTTCTCCTTCAGGGCGTCGACCGTCTCCATGGTCTCGTCGACCGAGAGGGTCGTCTGGGAGAGCCACACGATCTTCGACGGGTCGCGGACCTCGACCTTGGCGACGTCCTCGGGGCCGTCGACGAGCTGGATGTGCTCGGGGGCCTCGCCGGAGGTGCCGATGACCTCCTCGTGGCCCTCGTGCCCGATCAGGAGGATGTCGTAGTCCTCGTTGGCGAAGCGGACGGCTTCCTTGTGGACCTTGGTGACCAGGGGGCAGGTCGCGTCGATGGTGGCCAGCCGCCCGCGCGCGGCCTCCTCGTGGACGACGGGGGCGACACCGTGCGCGGAGAACATGACGATGTTGCCCGGCGGGACCTCCTCCGTCCGTTCGACGAAGACGGCGCCCTTACGCTCCAGGGTCTGCACGACGTACTTGTTGTGGACGATCTCGTGCCGGACGTAGACCGGCGCCCCGTACTGCTCCAGGGCCTTCTCGACGGCGATCACGGCACGGTCGACGCCCGCGCAGTAGCCCCGGGGAGCGGCGAGCAGGACACGGCGGCGGCCAGGCGAAGCAGTCATGCGTCCCATCGTAAGGCCGTGTCCGGCCACGGTCGGCGTACCTGGGGGCCGCCGCCCCCACACCCCCGCACCGGCCCGGGGCCGGCCTCGTCCGCGAACGCCGGACGGGCTGGCTCGCCGTGACCTGTGTCTGAGAAGCGGGGGCTGACCGGCCTTCGGTGAACGCTCACCGGGGTTGTCAGTCGTGGCCGATAGTCTCGGGCGCATGGCTGTGAACACGTCCGCGGACGCGCCGTTGCCCGTCGGCGAGGTCTCGCGGCTCATCGGGAGCTGGATCGACCGGCTCGGCGCGGTGTGGGTCGAGGGGCAGATCACCCAGTTGTCGCGGCGCCCTGGTGCCGGCGTGGTCTTTCTGACGCTGCGGGACCCGTCGCACGACATCTCGGTGAGCGTGACCTGCTACCGCCAGGTCTTCGACGCGGTCGCGGACGTCGTCGGCGAGGGCGCGCGGGTCGTCGTCCACGCGAAGCCGGAGTGGTACGCGCCGCGCGGCCAGCTGTCGCTGCGGGCCGTCGAGATAAGGCCGGTGGGGGTCGGTGAGCTGCTGGCGCGGCTGGAGCAGCTGAAGAAGTCACTGGCGGCGGAGGGGCTCTTCGCACCCGCGCGGAAGAAGCCGCTGCCCTTCCTGCCGCAGCTCGTCGGGCTGGTGTGCGGGCGGGCGTCCGCCGCCGAGCGGGACGTCCTGGAGAACGCCCGGCACCGCTGGCCCGCCGTCCGCTTCGAGGTGCGCAACGTCGCCGTACAGGGTGTGCACGCGGTGACACAGGTCGTCCAGGCGGTGAAGGAGCTGGACGGCCTGCCCGAGGTGGACGTGATCATCGTCGCGCGTGGCGGTGGCAGCGTGGAGGATCTGCTGCCGTTCTCCGACGAGCAGCTGGTCCGGGCGGTCGCGGCCTGCCGTACGCCGGTCGTCTCGGCGATCGGGCACGAGCCGGACAATCCGCTGCTCGATCACGTGGCCGACCTGCGTGCCTCGACGCCGACCGACGCCGCGAAGAAGGTCGTACCGGACGTCGGCGAGGAACTGGAGCGGGTACGGATGCTGCGGGGGCGGGCGCGGCGCTGCGCGCAGGCGCTCCTGGAACGGGAGGAGCGCGGGCTCGCCCACGCCCTCGCGCGGCCCGCGATACAGGATCCGCACCGGATGATCGACGAGCGGGCCGATCACGTCTCCTCGCTCGTGGACCGCTCACGGCGCACGCTCGGGCATCTCCTGGACCGCGCCGACTCGGAGCTGACGCACACACACGCACGCGTGGTGGCGCTGTCGCCGGCCGCGACGCTGAAGCGGGGGTACGCGGTGCTGCAGAAGGCCGACGGGCACGTGGTCCGGGATCCGGCCGAGGTGACGGCCGACGAGACGCTGCGCGCACGGGTCGCCGAGGGCGAGTTCACCGTTCGGGTCGACGACGTCGACAACTAGCACAACGACGACTGGGAATGAGTGCATGACGAGCAAGACGGACGAGGCGCTCGGCTACGAGCAGGCCCGCGACGAGCTGATCGAGGTCGTACGGCGCCTGGAGGCGGGGGGCACGACGCTGGAGGAGTCCCTCGCCCTCTGGGAACGCGGTGAGGAGCTGGCCAAGGTGTGCCGACGCTGGCTGGAGGGCGCCCGGGCGCGGCTGGACGCCGCACTGGCCGGGGAGGAGGAAGCCGAAGAGGGGGAGTGACCCGGCACATCCGGGAAGCGGGGCTGCGAAGCGCCCGGGAAGCAGGGTCCGGAAAGCAGGGCTGCGAAGCAGGTCCGGGAAGCGGGACTGTGAAGCGGATCACCCCACCCCGGCCTTTGTTGAACTTTGAACCTTCCCCGCGTACTGTCGGTGCCGTCAGCCTATCCGGACCACGGTCCGGTACTGGATCCGGACGCCACCCCCGAGGAAGTCCCCGCATGTCTCTCGTTCTTGACGCCACCGCCCAGGACCTGCTGTTCCGCGAGGCCCGCACCGCGAACACCTTCACCGACGAGCCGGTGACCGACGAGCAGGTCCAGGCGATCTACGACCTCGTCAAGTACGGCCCGACGGCGTTCAACCAGAGCCCGGTGCGCATCACCCTGGTCCGCTCCGCCGAGGCCCGCGAGCGCCTCGTGCAGCACATGGCCGAGGGCAACCAGGCCAAGACCGCCACCGCCCCGCTGGTCGCGATCATCTCCGCGGACAACGAGTTCCACGAGGAGCTGCCGACCCTGTTCCCGGCCTTCCCGCAGGCCAAGGAGCTGTTCTTCAGCGAGCGTCCGGCCCGTGAGGGTGCCGCCGCGCTGAACGCCGCCCTCCAGGCCGCGTACTTCATCATCGGCGTCCGCGCCGCCGGTCTGGCCGCCGGCCCGATGACCGGCGTGGACCTCGAGGGTGTCCGCAAGGAGTTCCTGGACGACGACCACACCCCGCTGATGGTCATCAACATCGGCAAGCCGGGCGAGGGCGCCTCCTACCCGCGCTCCCCGCGCCTGGCGTACGACGAGGTCGTCACCACCGTCTGAGAGCGCTGACGCGCGAGGAGGCCCCGGCAC